>CAZOPW010000012.1:0-37810 GCA_964581795.1 uncultured Thermoplasmatales archaeon
TTATTAAAACTTATTAAATATTATTGAATACATTGGAAATCATATGAAAGTAATTGCAATTAATGGGAGTGCAAGAAAAAACGGCAACACCGCACTACTTATCAAGGAGGTGTTTACGGTGTTGGAAAATGAAAATATTGATTGCGAGATGATTCAACTTGCAGGAGAGGACATCAACGGATGCTTAGCTTGTGATCATTGCTATCAATTAAAGAATGAATCCTGCGTCCAACAAGATGATATTATTAATTCTTGCATAGAAAAAATGAAAGAAGCAGATGGAATAATCCTTGCATCTCCAACATATTTTTCAAATATTACTCCTGAATTAAAAGCTTTTATTGATAGAGCAGGCCGTGTTGGTAGAGCAAATAATAACATGTTTAAACATAAAATAGGAGCGGCAGTTGTAGCTGTTCGAAGAGCAGGTGCTATCCATGCGTTTGATGCTATTAATCATTTCTTTTTAATTGAAGAAATGATCGTTCCAGGATCTCTTTATTGGAATATTGGTATTGGTAGAGAAATTGGAGATGTTTTAAAGGATGAAGAAGGATTGAAAAATATGAGAAATCTTGGAAAAAATATCATTTGGCTTCTTAAAAAAGTACATAATAAAAATTAGAAAAAAGTTTCGTGTAATATGAATTGTATTGAAGGAAAAATATTAACAGACTATGGATTCAAACAGGGTTACATTCTAAGAAAAAATAGAGAAGATCCTTTGCTTCATTTTGGAAGAACGACTATTCATTCAACACAGAAAGCTTTGATTATTCCAACATTTGTAAACGCACATACTCACATCGGAGATACATTCATTCGAAAAAAAGAAATCCCATTACCTAGAGATATTAAACAACTTGTTGCTCCTCCAAATGGGTTGAAACATGAATTACTCAAAAAAACAGATTCACAAACAATAATCAATGGGATAATACATGGTTTAAGAGAACTTCAAAACGAAGGTGTATCAATCTTTATTGATTTCAGAGAAAATGGTCTCAAAGGAATAAAAATTTTACAGAACGCTTTACAACATGTCTTTCTCAAATCCATAATTCTAGGAAGACCAGATTCAATTAATTTTCATGGTAAGGACATTAACCTCATTTTAGAATCTTCTGATGGTATCGGAGTCAGTAGTATTGAAGATCTACCCTATGAAAGGATAGTATTCGCAGCTGAACAAGCAAAAAAAGCAGGGAAACGATTTGCTTTTCATGCTAGTGAGCGAATCCGTGAGCAAATCAAACCAATATTAGATTTAGATCCAGATTTCATCGTTCATATGACAAAAGCTTCAAAAAACGACCTTAAACAAGTTAAAAAACAAAATATACCTATCGTTGTTTGTCCACGATCTAATCATTTCTTTAAAATGAAAGCGAACCTTAAAAAAATGAAGGAAATTGGAAATACGATACTGCTCGGAACAGATAATTTCATGCTTCATACACCAAGTATCCTTCAGGAAATTCGCTTCATCAAAAATCAATTTCCGGGTTTATTCACAATTGAAGAATTATTTATGATGGCGACGTATTCAGCAAGGAAAGCTTTAAATTTAAAAGATTATATTCCAGGTTCCACTTTACCTATGTCATGGATAATAATAAATCCAAATACTTATCAAATCATTACCATAATAAAAAAGGTTGAAGAGGGATGATATGAACGTTGAAGAAATAATGTCAAAAGATTTAATTGTTGGATATGTACCTGGTACTGTCGAAGATGCATTGACGATTTTATCAAAAAATGATGTCTCCGGTATTCCAGTGTTAAAAAAAGGAACAGATATCATTAAAGGGGTAGTAACCCGTAGTGATATTTTTAAAAACGCTGAAGAAGACCAACTTGCGATGGTTATGAATGAAGAATACAGTTCAGTAAAACCAAAAGACACTATTGATAAAGCTGCAAAATTACTCTTTGAACAACGAATACATGGACTCCCTGTGGTAAATAGTAAAAAACAACTCGTTGGAATCATCAGTCCAAAAGAAATACTTAAAGTCCTTATACAAAAGCAACGTGATGAACCAGTTGAATCTCATATTTCAACTCATGTTGTACCTGTGTATAAGGAAACCCCAGTCAACATCGTCATGGAAATCATTAAAATAACGAACGAAAATGCATTACCCGTACTTGATGAAAACAGAAAAGTAATCGGCATTGTCTCAGATGGAGATATTTTTAAACTTAGTCAAATTAAAGAGGAAATTGAAGAATCAAATATGGGCATTGGCGATGATGAAGATCAATGGACATGGGAAGGGATCAGGGATACTGTTCGAATGTATCATTCAACTTCTGAAGTGTCTTTACCTATGGAACCTGTAGAAAAAGTTATGGTGAAAAACGTAAAAACTGCAACAAAGAGAACTCCAATTTGCGATGTAGCAAAGATGATGGTCAAACACGATATCAGCCATATTCCTTTAGTGAATTCAGAAAATAGACTAGTTGGAATGGTAACGGATATTGATTTAATGGATTGTATTGGGGATTAATAGCATAATAGTGAAATCATTAGAAAGGAGCCCGTATCTATCATGCCCTTAGATACCTACGATAAAATAATGATGCTAGCAAAACGGAGAGGATTTATTTATCCCTCTTTTGAAATTTATGGCGGATCAGCCGGTTTTTATGATTATGGACCTCTTGGATCTCGATTAAAAGAAAACCTTGAGAATCTTTGGAGGAAATATTACTTACTTAAAGATGCAAATGTTGAAATTAGTACTCCAACGATTACTGTGTTCGAAGTATTGAAAGCATCGGGACATGTTGATGAATTCACAGATCTAACAGTTGATTGTGAACAGTGTCAAACTTCTTTTAAAGTTGAAGATATCATTCCTGAAAATCAGACTGTAGAAGAAGCTGTTGCAGCCGATACAATTATCTGTCCTGACTGTGGATCAAAATTATCAAATGCACACCCGGTTAATCTCATGTTTTCCACAGAGATTGGTATTGGAAAAACTCGTGATGCATTTCTTCGCCCTGAAACAGCTCAAGGTATTTTTACTGGGTTTCATTTGTTATATAGATATGCAAGAGAAAAACTCCCCTTTGGTGTTGTACAAATTGGAAAAGGATATCGCAACGAGGTATCTCCAAGGCAAGGACCTATTCGTATGCGTGAGTTTTCTATGGCTGAAGCAGAAATCTTTTTTGATCCTGAAAATAAAACTCATGAATTATTTGATGATGTGAAACATCATGAGTTGTATCTATTTGATAATGTAGAAGAAATGAAAGTCTCTATGAAGAAAGCGGTTGAAGAGGGAATTATTAATAATCAAGCGTTAGCATTTTACATGTATCTAACTCAGAGTATCTTATTGGATGCTGGAGTGGATTCTGAAAAATTTCGTTTTCGAAAACATGCAGATGATGAATTAGCACATTATGCTCAGGAATGTTGGGATGCAGAGCTCTTTAGTGAACGATTTGGTTGGGTTGAATGTGTAGGTATCGCTGATCGAAGTGCCTATGATTTAAATGCTCACATTACAGCTTCAAAAACAGATATGTATGCATTAAGAAGATTTGATGAACCTCAAAAAGTGACTAAGAAACAAATTATTCCAAAGATGAATGTTTTAGGTCCGGAATTTAAACAACAAGCAGGGTTGATCAAACAGGAATTGGAATCAATTGATCCTGATCAGATCTCAGAGCCAATCATAGTTGAAATTGATAATGAAATAATAGAGATACCATCTCATTGTTATGAAATTGAAGAGGTCACTGAGACGGTTCCAGGAGAAAAATTCATTCCTCATGTTATTGAACCTTCTTATGGTATTGATAGGATACTGTACTGTTTACTTGAACATAATTATCATGAAGAAATAAAAAATGATGAAGAATATCGAAAGCTTTCTTTACCCGCATCGATGGCCCCTGTAACCGTTGGAGTATTTCCGTTAATCAATGATGAACATCTTATCAAAGAAGCAAAAAGTATCGATAAAACCCTTCGGGATCATGGAGTTTTCACTAGGTATGATGATGGGGGTAGTATTGGTCGACGATATGCTCGAATGGATGAAATCGGTACTCCGTTTTGTGTTACTATTGATTTTGATTCATTAGATGATCATAAAGTAACGATTAGATATAGAGATACAACTGATCAAGATAGAGTGCCCATTCAAGATATTGTTCACATTATTCAACAACGACGAAATGGAAAATAAAAGAAAAGCAAGCATTTATAAACTAGTATAAGTATATAACAGAGTAATAAAAGAAGTAAAAGTAGTCATTCCATTAATAAAAAAATTTAGTTTTTTTTAAGGATTTATTTTTACGTTCTTTTTAAAACTTGCCAGGCAATAAGACGTCTGAGGAGGTGACAAACATATGAAAGGAACCGTAAAATGGTATAATGCAATGAAAGGATATGGGTTCATCGAAGGCGATGATGGTGATATCTTTGTCCATCGAACTTCAGTTCCTGCAGGGACCGAATTATATGAGGGTGATACTGTAGAATTTGAGACCGAGGAAACTGAACGTGGTCCAAAAGCAATAAATATCGTTAAAGTTGAGGAATAAACCGTTTCAACAATTTTCTATTTACTTTTAATTAAGTTGAGTCGTGGATAAATATTTTTTTAGCCACATTCTTTTCCTTTTTATTTTTTTATTGATACTACGCATAAGTTAAAATCATTTTTCTAACCAACTTTAACCTCATTTTTTTATTAGATTAATACATTAGGTATAACTACATTAACAGTATTATTTTCCTATCGTCACTTCAGTTGCTTATTCCATTTTTCTTTTCTTTCTCTTTTTAACTACTATTACTACAATAGTGACAATTAGTATTATAGAAATGAGAGCTATAATCATATACATAGTAGAGAACGGTACAGTTTGACGAGGAATGGGGGTTAATGAAGAAAGATGTTGTTGAAAGACAGTAATATCATTTTCTAGTTCCTCTGGGTCTCCTTTTGCATAGGTATAAACAACTTTAGCATAATCCTCCCTTACATTCTCAATTTCTTCCGTATTATATCCAGATTGATACGCTTCTTCTATGCTCATATACGTTCCGTCTGTGGTCGGGATGATTTTCCCATAATTCATATAATCGTTATCAAATAATAGTAATGCACCTGTCCTTAGTGGATCTTTTGCTAAATCACTTTCACCTATATACGGATTATTTCCAACCATCTCCCTCATCATCTGATCAAGAGTCTTTACCTGATTATCCTCAATATCATATACTGGTATAATCTTTAACGATGTTATTGAAGCTTCAGTAATTAGACCCCTTCTTTTATCTAAAGAATTTAATTCATTTTCGCTGAACTCTTTTTCAGTAATATATTTTCCAAGATCCTCAGCTATAAT
This sequence comes from uncultured Thermoplasmatales archaeon, assembly GCA_964581795.1. Classification (GTDB taxonomy): domain Archaea; phylum Thermoplasmatota; class E2; order DHVEG-1; family DHVEG-1; genus EX4572-165. The sequence continues at coordinate 5,392 of CAZOPW010000012.1, forward strand.
ATCCCATGAATTTTTACTATATGTTTGAATGCCAAATAAATTAACGAAGTCAGAAGTGCTATCAGATGGGGATTCGGATATTACTTTATCTGCAAAATCGAGATAAAACTCTGTTGTTTCAGCAGATCGCTCAATGTAGTAATCAAAAAATTCAGTGAATTCCACTGGATCAAGGCTTGGATGTAACACTTCATCTCTGTTCCCATCATTTATTACTAGGGTATATGGACTTTTCCATCCTCCCATCGTATCAAATAATTCTTGAAAATCCTTTGCTTCATCTTTCCAATTTTCCTTGTTTTCATTTAAAATTTGAAGAGTTGTATCAGTTGCATCGTTCCATTGTTCTTCCACATTTTTACTTGTATCATCGTACCAGTCTATTGCTTCATTTTTAGCATCGCTCCACCAGTCCTCCGTATCATCTAAGGTTTCATCATACCAATCCTCAGCTTTACCCTTTGATTCTTCGTAAATATCCTCCGCCTTATCCTTTGTATCATCATACCAATCTTGTGCATCATCCTTGGTCTCCTCATACCAATCCTCAGCTTGACCCTTTGATTCTTCGTAAATATCCTCCGCCTTATCCTTTGTATCATCATACCAATCTTGTGCATCATCCGTGGTCTCCTCATACCAGTCATTAGCTTTGTCCTTTGTATCATCATACCAATCATTTGCTTCTTCGGTTATATCGTCCCACCAATCTGCACTTACCACAGGCGCTATTAACGATCCACTTAGAAATACAGCTGCTACTACCAAAAATTCAATTTTTTTCCTTTCCATTTAAACCTCCTCCTGTTATATAAGATTTTTATAGCATACAATATTTACAAAAAGGTAATAATTATGAATTAATAAAAGTTTGGTTGAATCTATATATTACAATCATTTTACTATCTAATAGAATGAAATGTATATTTATCTTTCTCTTTTTTTTAATTGTTCTGGCGAGTAAAACTTTTTACCACAGTTTGGACAAGTTATTGGTGCCTCATCTTTTTTTCGTATCCAACGATTTCCACAAAATGGACAATTTGCTCGTTTAATGAATAATCCCCAAATAAGAAAATACCTTCCTATTAAAAAATATATCTCTTCTAATATGTGAGATGATAAAATTTATTTTATTTTTAAAAGAAAATCCTGTTTTTCATGAAGTTTTTACAATATCAACTATTTTGCCATGTCAATTTAATAATTTTTTTAATAAATTATGATTGGTTTGTATTATTTTAGAATATTTAATGGTTCTTTTCAAGTATATTTTAGTTAATTTTAAACTTTTTTAAGGATAAATTTTATAAACATGTTATACTAGTAGTATAATCCCTTAATATGGGAGGTGAATGAAAAGTATGAATGCTTTATGGAAAAAAACAATTGTATTAGGAACAATCGCACTTTTTTTAGGAATGACGCTAGCACCGGGTATTTCAGCGATACCTCCAGAAGAGAACGAAAAAACAAATAAACTTCGTCAAATGGATACTTTGATTAAAGAGGAGAAACAAACGATAGAACCAATTCAAACTGAATCGAATAATATCTTTTCTAATTTGAAAACACTGATTAGTGATCTTAAAACTGAACAACCTGACTTTGATAACATTAGAGAATTGATAAAATGGTTAATCAACCGAACTGATGCCCCAGTAATCACGTATCTCCTTTCAGAACTAATGGATTCTCAGCGATTAGAAGGTAGAGAAATCATCCTAAGTTTCGGATGGAATTATGATATCAATCCTTTTAAGAAAAATCAATTTAAAATCTTAAAACCGTTAACATTATGGAGATATTCAGAACAATCAGATATGATGAATATACCAAGTACAACTATTATTATCTCTAGAAATCCAGTAGCTATAGAAAATGTTATGGGAAATCAAATTGGTTTAATGTATCGGTTTAGAGGAGTATTTGGTCATGTACCCAATCAATTACCTCAAAAAAGTATTACATATATGGTTGGCTCAGCAAAGGCAGTTACTGCTATTGAACTTCCGACTTTGAACTTGTTCTAAATAGAAGGATGAAGTAAGAAATAACAAATTACATAATTGCCCCCTTTCTCTTTTTTTATTTTTTATATCGACTTTGATTAATTTTTGCCCTTTTTACACAAAAATTATAAATAGTATTAATGACAATATGTATCATGGTAACAATTAACAGGGTGGTAAAGAATGCTTTCGCAATGTCAAAAATGCCAAAAAATATTCAGAACAAGCAGAAAGATCTGCCCGCACTGCGGAGCAGCACTCTTCCAGATTTAAAGTAGGATGTGAAAAAGGAAATGAAATTTAATAAAAAGAAAAAATGCCCAACATGTAAATACACATGGCCTTTTGATTTTTCCTTTTGTCCTCATTGTGGAAAAAAATATCGACATATGAAAAAAATAAAAATAAACCTACACAAACGACATTGTTAAAAAATTCTTAACTTTTTTCATTAAATAAATCTCAGGATCACGACCGCTCTCTTTTATTCCAACCTTTTAAAAGAATAGAGCGTAAATTCATGTTCATCTTTTGCATTAACCCAAGCTTGATCAAAATCACAATTATCTGCTATCTGGACCAACCACATCAAACTATGCAAATAAAAAATTCCGCTGATCACTAGAAGAAATTACAACTATAAACGCATGAAAGGGTTCAAGACCTTCAGATATAAGAATTCCTTTTTTCATGTTAAACTTGACAAAGGAATAATTATAATTAGGGAACCTAAAAAACATCAAACAAGTAGAGTAATCGTACCAGAAAAAGCACTGATGATAGGTAAAACTCGTAAGAGTTTCAAAAACTGGACAGATAAATGGCGACTAAAAGTAGAAAATCAATATAGTGGAAATGCCTTGTATCTAAGACCCGATAGGAGACCAATAGAAAAATTCCAATACAGAATGTTTGTAACTCGTAGAGTTAAACCTATTTTTCCAGAATAACAACCACATGTCTCAAGACATTTGTGTTTAACTAGAAAACTAATTAAAACCAAACTTGAGATAAAAAGATTTGATATTTATGATGTACGTGGCTGGCTTGGGCATAGCGAGAATCAGACTACAATGACCTATGTTCGTGATGCCAAACAATACATGAGAAAGCACCTTTCAACTGGTTCAAATACATCATGAAAAAAGGATAAAGTAAAACTTTTTCTCAAAACCTCTGTTTCACCTGAATTCTCTTCTTATATGGATTATGGGCCTGCTGAGATTTGAACTCAAGTCTATAACTCCCGAAGCTACAAGGATACCAAGCTACCCCACAGGCCCGATTATCTGGAGGATATGGAGAAGAGGATTTATGTGATTTTCCCTAATCTATGTTTGTAGCCTTCTAATTTAGAAATGTGTCTTCCACATAATGTGTGTCCCGCAGATAGGCTATTTTAGTATATGTTAATCATTCAGCTAGATTCACTTCAAAAAAGGAAGATAAAATAAGTCCTCGTAACTTTACCTTTTCAATATCCTCACCCTATTCTGGTTTAACACTTCAACAATAGAATCTGATCTGGCAAATGGCGCACTCATCACCGTGTTTGTGGGCCTATTACCAGTAGTAGTTTTTTATTTTCAGCGACAACACTGATCAATGAATATGGTACAGTTATAGCAAAGAATTCGATTCTTTCACCATTTATTGCTTTCATGCTTCTCCATGCAGGAGCAGGGACATCAAATAGTGTAAATAGTGATGGCTTCCAAATTAATATTTTTGATTGGGCAATTGGACTTTCAGTTACTGGACTGGTGGCATATATTGATATTATGTAAAAAATTAGAACAAAAAAAGTATCTATTCGGTTGAAAAGATAACTAGTTTAAGAAATCCAATTGATCACATCAGCTAATGGTTTACGCATTGATGGGCGTATTGGTTCTCCTTCAGGATAACCAAAAATGAGAGCTGCTGAAATATGAAACTCCTTAGGCACTCCTATTTTTCTTAACCAAGTTTCATTTTCTTGGAGGAATTGTGCAAATCCTACCCAGCAACTGCCGATGCTGAGTGAATGAGCTGCAAGCATCATGTTTTGCGCGCAACATGCACACGATTGATCATAAAAGAGCTTATTCTCCGTAACAATAAAAATTAGAACAGGTGCATTAAAAAAAAGGATGTCTTCCTTTGCAAAAGCAGTTGTAGCCAGAAACCTAATAATATTATTATCTCTTAAAAGGGGATATTTTATTTTGAGAAAAAAACGCTTTTTTAGTATCTTTTTGATTTCTAGTTTGATTACTCTAGAGATATCTTGTATCGTATCTCCATCAGTTATTACTATGAATCGCCATGGTTGTCTGTCTTTTGCAGATGGGGCATATTTACCTGCCTGAATAATTTCCTCAATAACTTCTTTTTTAACTGGTGTTTGTTTATATTTACGGATACTTCTTCTTTTTTTAATTTCTTGAATTAGATCAGTTGTCATAATGGATTCACACAACAAAGCACAATCCAAAGTTAGTTTAAATCAATTTATGATCGTGAACCTACGAACTCATTATTTGTAGCAGAAACGATGAAATAACAGGTATAATTTTTTGATGATCATGAAAAATGTAATGATTTCCTTCTATAACTTTAGAAGGTGCATTATATTTTCTTGCTATCTTTTTTACCACTTCTACCGGAATTGTTTTATCATTATTTCGAGCAATGAAATGAAGCGGTGCAGAAACTTTCTTTTCATCTACTTTTATTTTTTGATTCATCGTTTCAAAGCTGACATATGCGGATTGTTTCTTTAACTGGTTATAGATATGACGTTGCTCTTCTTCCTTCATATCATTTAAAAATATTTCTGTAACAAGTCCAAAAGATGGTTTAAATGGGATACCAAGCACAATGTAGGGAACATATCGAACTTGCCTCCAAAGAGGAATCTTTTTCATTGCAACACCCCCTGGTGGAGCCGGGCAAATCCCAATTCCCCCTTTGATATTAGTTTGTTCAGCTACTTTTTGCATGATTAACCCGCCCATAGAATGACCAATAACAATATCTTTTTCATTAACGATAGAGTTAACTTTATTTACATAATCTATCAGATGAGTTTTTCTCAGATTCATTCCTCGTTTTAAAGAAATCGCTTGACATTTAAAACCTTGTTTTGAAAAATAATGTAAAAAAGGAGCCCAGTTTTCGGCTGACCCATTTAATCCATGAATGAAGTAGAGTACCATTACTTAAAAAAAGGAAACATCATATTTAAACATAGGTTTAAAGAGAGATAAATAAAAGAGAAAAAAATCCTTTATAGTTCATCAATCATTTCTGAAAAAGCATTTAATTTTTCTTGGAAAAGATCAATAGATTTTAATAATGCTTTATCAGCTGTATAGGAACCATCAGTCTCAAAATGAAATTGAACATGATGTTGATCACGTTTGATAGAAATAAAATCAGCATTTTCCTTGTCTACATATGATTCAAATAATGGAAGCTTAGCTATATCTGATAACTCAATAGAATTATCTTTCTTAACAGAGACAAGTCCATCAGGTAATGTTTCAACAAAGTCTTCTACATCATCTTTATGTTTTGGATCAAAACTAATATGTGGATACAAATGATAACCCGGAGCAGTGACCACTTGCCATTTTGCGTGGTCTTTTGCTCGACCTAATACAGCTTCGACCTCTAGAATCAAACGTTGATCATTGAATAGTTCAACAATCGGAATTAAATCCTCACCAATTCTCCAGCTGGCTTCTGATGGTTGTAAATCACCAGAATAAACTGCTCCTTCCCCTTCTTTGCTTAAGGTGTATCTAACGGTACAAGTTGGACACCCTTTACCGCCACAGTTACATTCATCACGAAAATTTAACAAATCAGGATCAGTGGGCAACGGGATTAATCCAAGCCGATGAGATATAATCTCATCAAACAATGTTGTTGTATTATCATAAATGACAACATCTTCGATAGCAAGTTTCGGTAATTCAGAAAGCATGATCCTCCGAATCGAATTTAAAAGGTAGAGATTAACATCTTCAATAGATAAGACTGCTTTTTTTGGTTTATATTCATCTACTGAAATTTTCATCATGTCACCTAGACTCTCTTTCCTCGACGACCGCCTTTCTTTCGACAACCATCATGTGGAATTGGAGTTACATCTTCAATTTTTCCTATTTTCATACCTGCTCGAACTAATGCTCTTATCGCTGCTTGTGCTCCTCTACCAGGTGTTCCTGATTTATTTCCACCTTGACCACGTATCTTCACATTTACTTTTGAAATTCCCTTTTCTTTTGCGTTTTCTGCAACAATTTGAGCTACTTTCATCGCAGTATATGGTGAACCTTCATCTTTTGCTGATCGGGAAACCATTCCTCCTGAGCAGCGAGTAATTGTCTCCGCACCGGTGAGATCTGTAACTGTGATAATGATATTGTTAAAAGAAGCAAAAATATGAGCTACTCCTTCTCTTGCCATACTTAGTTACCCTCCTTTTTATCTTTTTCATTTTTCTTTGCTTTATCCGTTATCTTTTCTTTTTCAGTTGATGATTGTTTATCTTGTTTCTTTGGCTTTGCTTCTTTCTTATCAGCTTTGTCTTGTTTTTCTACTGGTTTTTCTTCTTTTTTGGCAGCTTTTTCCTTCTTCTCATCTGCAGGTTTTTTTCCCTTCTCTTCCTTTTCAGTAGAAGGTTCTTTTTCTTGCTTCTTTTTATCTTCTGGTTTTTTCTTTTCAGAGGATTGAGAAGGTTTTGCCGGTCGTTTTGATTTTTCTTCCTTTGATTCTTCCCCAAGCATATTTTTTGATAATTTTGATTTGAAATCAGAACTTGGACGAGCAGGATGGGAAAGGTCATTTAATGGGGAATCTGGTGCATAGCCAATTTCATTTTCTTCTCTTTTTGAAATTTTGTAGCTTGGGATAGTTATCCGATTTTCACCGATTGCAATATGTCCCTGGACGATTAATTGGCGAGCTTGTTTTGGCGTATTAGCTAATCCTTTGAGATATGTTAATGTTTGCAATCGACGTGCAAGAATAGCTTCTGTTTCCAATGCTAAAACATCGTCTAAGGTCGAATTTAATGGTAATATGTTGTATCGGGTGAGATGAGTCAATAATTGATTGATTTCCTTTTTTTCTTGTGGATCATCACTATCAACTTTTGCAAGTAGTTCTCGGGCTTGTCCTCGGTATTTTCTCAATGTCGTTTCTGCTTTCCATATCTCCCGTTTATTTTTTAACCCATATTTTCGAATTAGCTCATTTTCAGAATGAATTCGCTGTTCTTGCCATGGATGGCTGGGTGTGTCATATTTTTTCCGAGAAAATTTTGGCTTCCCCATATTAATCCCTGTTATGTTCTATTAAGTTTAACGATTATCTTCCTCTTGACTTTGAGACACCAAGAGTTAATCCTTTTCTATTGTTTGCTCTAGTTCTTTGACCTCGAACGGTTAATCCACGTTCATGTCGTATCCCTTTATAGCTTCTGATCTTTTTCATGATGTTGATTTCATCACGAAGGCGCAAGTCAATCTGTGGGCCGATGATGTGAATGTTTTCTCCAGTTTCGTAATTTTTCCGATGGTTTAACATCCAGGATGGCGCTTCCTCTTGAATGCTGGTAATAGCATTTTTTATAGTTTCAATTTGATCTTCTTTCAGATAACCCATTTTAGTGTTCCGATCTAATCCAGTTTTTTGGATGATGAATGTACTCAGATGACGCCCAATACCTTTGATACTTGATAACCCATGAATGAGTTTTTTATTTCCATCGATATCTGTGTTTGCAATTCGAACGATATATTGGAAATCATCATCTTCATCGGATTTTGGTTGTTTTTTCTCTTTTTTCTTATCTTCATCGGCTTTTTTGGCCATTACTTATACCTCTAAATGTTGTTTTCTATAAATCTTCATATAGCTCACTATAAGATAATGTGAATATTTATATGAATGTGAAGTAGGCTGATAATACGACATCATATATTAATATCTTACCCTCTGATGTATCTTATTCTATCTAATTGAATATGGTGTTTTTCGTCTAAATTTGATTTCATGTTCTCTTTTATTTTGACAGGTTAACTCTCATTATCAAATGTAAACAGGATTGATTTTTCTTCTTATGTAACAAACAATCCATTACTGTTTTATTGTTTCAATGGCAATTTTTAATTACTAGCGCAGTATTTGTGATTGATTACACATACAATATACTTATTCGTTTATTGACGAAAAATTTAACGACATCTATAAATATATAGTTTGAATAATATGAAAAATCTAAGGAGAAACACCTCATGACCGACCTTAGCGCGCATATAACTAAACTTGATAACGTTTTGAAAAAATACTTACCTGAAAAAAATACTCCTCTTTACGAATCTCTTTACAAACCTCGTGACCTTTTTCGCATTCCTTTAAAGGAAGCCGAAGAGATGCAATTAAACACCATTAAACATGCTTTTACTCATCACTTTAAACATAACAAATTTTATAATAATTTTTGCAAAGAACACTTAATAACACCTGATGATATTAAAACAAATGAAGATTTATACAAAATCCCTCTTATCCCAGACAAATTTTTCAAAGATTATCCTGATGGAAAATCCTTTGCAACATGGCTTGCAAATATTTACACAGGAAAACTTCCAAAAATAGTTATTAAACAAAAAAATCCAACTTATGATGAAGTTATAGACGCATTCAATGAAGCTGGAGTATTTGTTACTTATAGCAGTGGTACTGGTGGGAGACATACATTCGTACCAAGAGATAAACGTACGTTTTTAAATTCAGAATACGCCCTTGCTAAATCCACAGTAACAATGTTGTATCCTTTTTGGGACTATGAGTCTTATGGCTATTTACTCATGCCTAACCCCTTAAAAAACTTCATTTATGCTGGAAAAGCCGTTGAAATCTATTTTGATGCAATCAAAGACGTGGAGGTTGCTATTGACAGAAGAGTAACAACCGATCTCATTGCTATGACTATGGGTGGGGTAGGCGGAATCAAGAGCAAAATTATTCGTTATTTTGCATCGAAAAAATCTAAAAAAATGATAGATGACATTATTTTATGGTTGGAAAAACATGAGAATACAGATCATAAAATAACGTTTGTTGGAGCACCATATATTTTATACGCCGTTATGGAAAAACTTAAGGTTCAAGGTAGAAAGTTTAATTTTGGAGAACGAGGCGCCGTTGGAACTGGTGGAGGATGGAAGATACATGAACATAAACGAATGCCCGTTTCAGATTTTAGAAAGGAAGTGGAAAACGTCCTTGGATTTAAAGACGAAAATATTTTAGATATTTATGGTATGGTAGAAGGAAACGGCTGGATGATCCATTGTCCAGAGGGACATTATTTACATGCACCGTATTCATTTTACAAACCGATGGTGTTGGATGATGAATATAAACCAGCGGACTATGGTGAATGGGGCCGATTTGCATTCCTTGATGGAGCAGCGCATAGTTATCCTGGATTCATCGTAACAGGAGACAGAGTTCGATTATTGAAACGATGTCCAGTTTGTGATCGACCAGGACCAGTTCTTGAACCTGAAGTCAAACGAGCAAAGGGAGAAGATGTTCGAGGTTGTGCTGAAGAAGTTCGGAAAATGCTTTCATCTGATTTAGGATCGTGATACTAAATGCTTACTCCATGGGAAATAAAAGATAAAGGATTAATTCCTCAAAAACCTCAACTAAAAATGATGGTTGGAGGGGGATTGACATTAACTAAAACATTACTTTTAAACATTAGTGATCTGAAGAAACTTAGAAAAATACCTGCCAATGAAAAACGATACATCCGACCGAAGAGATCCTATGATCTATTATCATATGATTCCACCATGAAACACTGTACTAGTGATAAAAAATATCTTCGGCCAACGCTTTGGTGTGATCCAACCGAACCGGAAGTGGTAGCTCTTGCTCATCAGCTCGGTGCTTATAAAAAATCCGATCGTGAATTTGCAGAGACTGCTTTTGAATTTGTAAAGGAGAAAATGACTCTTGAAATTCTCCCATTCAATAGTGTTTCAGAGACAATACGACGAGGGACCGGAACCTGTATACACCTCATTAGTGTGTTCATTGCACTTTGTCGAGCTGCTGGAATCAAAGCACGATATAAAATGTTTGCAATGAATATGATTCAAGCATGGTATGATACCACAGTAAATGTTGACCCTTTAATTAAGAAATGGTATGATTCAATGGGATATTTTATGATAGAGGGTGAAGGTGAAGCTTTGATTGATGGTGAATGGGTTGTCGCCCATGTTGGGCCTCGTGCGGAACGTCAAGCTGCAGGAGGGATCCCCATTACAAAATTTGGAGAGGATTCTTTAGGGAATTGGTTCTTTGCCATACCTGGTTCGATTATGTTCATGGAATCCATCCCTCTCGGTCTGGGAAGTGCATTACGATTTTTGAATAAACTCGCTCCGGGATCCATGGAAAGAGTTAACATCAGTATCCAAGAGCAGATTAAAAAAGGACAAGAGATAATTCAGAATGCTGGTGGTGTGGAGTCATATAATAAGAACGCTCGGAAAAAGAAGGGGCCATTAACTCCAGAATTAAAATTAAAAGGAGAAGAACAAATTATTTTCGAACAATAACAGGCCTTCTGATCTCTTTTTATTTTTATTTATGAAACAAACAGTTCATTAAAAATATGTATGTACCTGTGACTGAACGGTTTTTTTGATTAGAAATTGAATCATTTGTTAAATATTAGAAAAAATATAAATATAATAATAAAAATTAGCATATATATGCATGTAGCTCGCTTTCTCACTCTCTGCTTTGCATTGACTCTCCTAACTATAACCCCGCTTACCGCTCTTCCTCATACTGAATCAACAATAGTATCCACAGATTTATCAAATCTTTCTTACAGCCAAGAATTACAAATACCAATCGATACCACACAAGAACATGCTATTAATCAACCAATTGATATTTTTGTAACCTTCAATCAGCCCTGTTGGGCAAAAAACGAAACCATTCATTCAGTGAGAGTTGCTTATTCTGATGGATCCGATTTTACAGAAATCGAATCACAAATTTATGATCTTTCCTATACTGATGACGCTCATATCGATGAATGTAGTCTTGTTTTTCTTATCCCTGAAGAAGCTACCGGTGAGGAAACATATCATCTATTCTATAGCAACAGCGAGACATCCACACCCGCATATCCAGATCACATCACTGTAAAAGATACGCATTATTTTTATGAACCCATCACTGGTCAAATCATGGATTTTGATTACTATCAAATCAACCAGGATGACAATGTTATCTATGGAATCAGTCAAAAAGGCGAACTTTTAGGAAACGGCATGTCAAATGCCGTAATCAAATTATTACCCAACTCTAAAGATTTTGCTACAAAAAACGCTGAACAAATCGCTGGTTTTTACACGAGCTACAGCATCGATCCACCCGGGGAACATATAGGGACACAATGGGCACGTGATATCACAAAATCAATACTGGTCGATGGAAATTTAATGACACGAATTAGAATCAAAGGAACCTCCCCGAATGGAGCTGTGCTCACTGACAATATTTACACTTATTACTATAATCCAAATCTAGATAAAAGACTCATTGTTAATACGAATCATCAAACATTAAAAGACATACAGATTCAAGGAACTCAGCAACGGGAGGGAACATTTGCATCTCTTTCAACGATAAAAGCTCGAAGTGGAACCATAGATGATATGAACTTAGGTGAAATCCTTCCAAAAATACATTTTTACGATGAAGACGGAACTATCGTTGATTATGATATGCCCACAAATCCTGAGGCACACCCTGCAGATTGGTTGCTTGGTTTTAATGATGACCAAGACCTGGGTGATAAAGCCTGGCTTTGCATAGATGATCCACAATCCGGAAGAGCACACGGTCTAATCTTTGAAGGAAATACAGGTTTTCTAGAAGGAGAACATGATGGCATTCAAGTCAAAGCAAGCGTTCATCAACATGTCAAACTTCCAGGTTTAGAAGCTGATAGTGGCGATTTATTCGCTTTCAGAAATGCGTATGAAAATGGAAATCATCTTACAACGTTATCAAAAGGGGAAAATATTCAATTTAATGTTGAATACTATGCTATCCAGACCGGTGGATATGAACGAATAAACCAAGAATCAGAATTCTTTCAAAAACGAATAAACGAATGTCCAATAACCAGAGGTAATCAAACTTTAGATGAAGAACCTACTGAAGAACCCGAAAGATTTACTCTTAAAACAACAGTTCGACAGGCATTTTCAGCTCCTCTAGGCTCATTACTATCTGCAGCTCTTGGTAGAAACATTTCATATCTTACTGCTGAACTGCATAAAGCCAAAACACTAGTTTCATCTGGATCAGTCGGTCGTTTAAAATTTAATTCTCTTGATATTGAATTTGAAGAAGACGCGGGGTTTATCCAAAAAATAGGAGGTGTTTTATCTTTATTTGATTTTAAGAATAGTACTTTAATGAAAACGATTACTTTCAACGATATCGAAGCCGGAATGTATCTTGTGAAAATTTACAAAGAAAACCCAATGTTTCATGATAATCGACAATTTATCGGATTCACTATTGTTGAAATAAACGAGGATACATCGATACGAATAAATTGCAAAAAACAAGCAACAGTGGAAACCACCATTACAGATCAAGAGAATGCTCCTTTAGAGAACATCCAAACTCAACTTCTTCTAGATGATATAGTCATTTCAGAATCGGTAACTGATTCAAATGGAATTGCAAAACTATCTGTTCCTTTATATACAAACAAGGAATTTACTATTAAATCGTTTTATGATGGTTTCTTGATTTATGAAGATGTAGTATCATTAAATTTCTTAAATCGATTCCGAGCCTGGATCACTTCTTTTTCAATCAACCGGTATAATCTCAAACTAACTATTGAAGATACATTAGGTCTATCTCCCGGCATCGATCCCCGCCCACAACTCAAAAGCCAGGAAATGAAAAAGGAAACAAGTATCTCAGCTGAACAAATTGACGAGGGACTCTACGAATTCACCAATTTATATGAAGCAACCTATGATCTTACCTTAAGCTATAAATCCTGGGAAATTACTAAACCAGTTCCATTATCTCGTGATACTGCACTAAATGTCATGTTCCCTGCTGAATTTGACCTCGAAATAATCATTCTTAATAAAGTTGGAAGCCCAATAAACAAAGCAAATATTATTCTGGAGCGCAGTGGAAAAGAAATCGAAGGCTCAATAAATGAAAAGGGTATTGCCTTGGTCACTGCCCCACCTGGATCATATACACTTACTGTGTTTAAAGATGAGACCATAATTGCTTCACAGAATCTAGTCTTTAAAGGAGATAAATCAGTTGATCTTGTTAGTAATCATCCTTCATTACTTCATGAGATACTTCCAATCATTTTAATCATTAGTGGAATTGTTATAGCTACAGTCCTGTTTTGGAAAACAAATTCAACACTTGGGCTTTACATATTCATTGGGTTTCTCATAGTTTCAAGTATTGTTTTACCTTGGTGGCAGTTAAATGGGGAAACAAACAACACCGAAACCATTTCTGAAACCTACCTTTATCCTCCAACATTGATTACGAGAACTGAGTCTGGAGATGTTATTGGTGGTGAAATTAGTGAAGTCCCGGATATTTTTACAACAGTCCTTTCACTTCTCAGTATCATTCTCATCATTACTTCAGCACTTATTATCGCTAATGTTTATATGGGAAAACGGTTTGCTAAAATTTCTATTATAATTAATATTTTCATTCTTATCCTCTTAATGTTAACAATCGGGTTATTTTATATTTCCATGTCCGAAGTGACAAAAATCGGGATTGGAGATTTTTTTGGATCAGGAGAAATATCCATTTCAATCCCAGGTGAATCAAATCAACAAACAGTTTCATCAACTTGGGGGGCAGGGCTAGGCGCTTACACGGTTATTGCTTCCTTGATAGGGTTTATCATTTTATCCTTTGGTCCATATATACAACTTAAATTAAGAAAAATTAAAAAAGATGACGCATCAAACTGAATGCTCAATTCTAATTTATATCATTTTTATTGAATATAAGATGTAATGGTTGATTAACTGATGCTTTGTTAATCAAATCCTTTAAGTAGATTTTAGAAGATGCTTTTATTATGCAAATCACAGAAATATTCTATTCACTCCAAGGTGAAGGAGTCCTAAGTGGACTGCCAACAGTTTTTATCAGAACAACTGGTTGTAATCTTCGTTGTCTCTATTGTGACACAACATATGCATATGAGAATGGAAGTGAAAAGAGCATCAATCAAATCCTTTCTAAAATTAATCAATTCCATTGTTCACATGTTTGTATTACTGGAGGAGAACCGCTTATCCAAGTTGAAACACTTGAATTAATTAAGACATTACAAGAAAAAAATTATTTCATAACATTAGAGACGAACGGGAGTCAATCATTATCCTCATTTCCAAATAGACAAAATCTCATGATATCAATGGATATTAAAACCCCTTCTTCAAATATGCACAGCCATCTGGATAATGATAATTTCCAATTTCTTAGCAAAAATGATCAAATTAAATGTATTATACAGAGTGAGAAAGATTATAAGTATGCAAAAAAAATCATTATGGAAAATAAACCACTTTGCCCAGTCATTTTTCAACCGGTTTGGGGCATCGATGCTTCGAATCTAGCTTCATGGATACTTCAAGACAATTTACCCGTTCGTTTAGGGTTACAATTACATAAACTTTTATGGGGAGAGAATACCCGCCAATAGATTGATTTCATTCTTTATAACTATCACAAACTATTTAGCCCTTAAGTGTATTGTGAGGTGGAGACTACACTGTCAATCACGACAAAAAGATTCCCTAAATATAAGTTATAAGAATGTAAATTTAAAAGGAAATAAAATGTATGAGGTGAATAAGAAAGATGCAACCTACAAACATGGCATATGATAGAGCGATTACTGTTTTTTCTCCAGATGGACGTCTATTTCAAGTTGAATATGCACGTGAAGCAGTCAAACGTGGAACAACAACTGTTGGATTGAAATATGATACTGGCGTTGTGTTAATTGTTGATAAACGAATTTCATCGCGATTAATAGAACCGAATTCTATTGAAAAGATATTCAAAATAGATGATCATGTTGGATGTGCTACATCCGGATTGGTAGCTGATGCAAGATCTCTTATCGATCGTGCAAGAATTGATGCGCAAATCAATGAAATCACATATGATGAAAAAATACAAGTAAAAACACTTGTCAAAAAAATCTGTGATTTCAAACAAACATACACTCAATATGGTGGAGTAAGACCATTCGGAACAGCTCTTCTAGTTGCAGGTCATGATGAAACAGGTCCACGATTATTTGCAACTGATCCATCAGGAGCACTTATGGAATATAAAGCAAGCAGTGAAGGATCAGGTCGAAATGGTGCAATGAGCTATTTCGAAGAACATTATAAAGATGGACTTTCAAAAGATGAAGGAATTATGCTTGGTATAAAAGCATTACATCAAGCAACTGAAGAAAAACTCAAACCTGAAGCAACTGAAATTGGTATCGTTGGAAAAGACGAGATCTTCCATATATTACCAGGTGAAGAATCAAAAGCGTTTGTTGAAAAAGCAATTGGAGGAGACTGATTTTGGTTAGTCTTGATGATGCTGTCATCGCTCGATTAAAAAAAGGAGAAGATCATTTCGAAATACTAGTTGACCCATACGGTGCAGCAGACATCATCGAAGGTAAAGACATAGATATCTTACAAATTATGGCAATAGATGCCATTTTTTCAGATGCAAACAAGGGAATACATGTTCCTGAAGAGGTTATGCAAGAACATTTTGATACTACAGATATCGCAATAATTGCTCAAAAAATCATAAAACATGGAGACATTCAACTCACTACTGAACAACGCCATAAGATGCAAAAGAATAAACAAAAACGAGTTGTCGAACACATCGCAAAAAACGCAATGGATCCACAAACGAAAACACCACATCCAAGGAATCGTATCGAACGTGCAATGGAAGAAGCTGGTGTTCATATCGACCCATTCAAACCAGTAAGCGAACAGGTGAAAACAACAGTTAATGCAATTCGACCACTCATCCCCCTTTCGATGGAACGGGTCAAGATAACTGTTAAAATCCCTGCAAAATACATTGGCAAAGCATATGGAGTTGCCCGTACTTTTGGTGTTCTAGAGCAAGAAGATTGGCAATCGGATGGTTCATGGGTAGGAGTTGTTCGTCTTGCTGCAGGATTACAAAATGAGTTTTATGATAAATTGAATGAGGCAACGAAAGGGAATGTTTCAACAAAAGTGCTCAAATAAAATCTTAATAAAATTACTATAATATCAATTTAAAAAGTTGTAAATAATATTCTTTACGATTGAGGAGGCAACACTAAATGACGAAAACGGCCAGAGAAATAGTTATCCCAAGTCAGTATCTTGGTGAAACGAGTGAATTTAAAGCGGGACGTGGAACCCTCATTGATCATGGTAAGATCTATGCAAAAATATTAGGAGTGTTAAATAAACATCCTCCCTTTATCAATGTGGTTCCTTTAAAAGGAAAGTATGATCCAGTTGAGGGTGATGTTATTATCGGATACATCACAGAAGCAATGGCATCGAGTTGGCTTTCAGATATTAACGCTCCGTATCCAGCATTATTGCATGTGAGTGAAGTTCCTTGGAAAGTCGATTTTGGCGAGACCGAAAAATATTTAAATACCGGTGATGCCATCATGGCAAAGATTCTCTCTGTTGATGTAGAGAAGAAATTGAATATTACACTTAAAGATCGGAATTTGTACAAGATACAAGGAGGTCATATCATTACGGTTGGACCATCAAAGGTTCCTCGTATCATTGGTAAAAAAGGATCCATGATCAGCCTCCTCAAAAAATATACTCGTTGTCGGATCTTTGTAGGAAAAAATGGTCGTATTTGGATTGATGGAGACGACCTTCAGGTATCCAATGCAGTGCAAGCTATTCGGCTTATTGAACGAGAATCTGTTACGTATGGACTTACAGATAAAGTGGAACAGCTCTTAAAGTCATTAGATTAAAAGGAAGTGAAAAAATACTATGAAATCAGATATTGAACTTATCGATGGAGACGGAAAACGTCTTGATGGACGAACATTTGATCAACTTCGCAATATTAAAATTGAAGCAGGTGTGTTACATCGAGCAGATGGCTCCTGCTATTTGGAATGGGGTGGCAATAAAGTTGTCGCTGCAGTATATGGCCCACGTGAAGCCGTTCCTCGACATACACAGAATCCATTACGGGCTATTGTGAATGCTCGTTATAATATGGCCGCATTCAGTGTAGATGACCGGAAGCGCCCAGGTCCAGATAGACGAAGCCGTGAAATCTCAAAGGTTATTTCAGAGGCATTAGAAAAAGTCGTGTTGATTGATCTTTTCCCACGAGCAGCAATTGATGTGAATATTGAGGTTTTGGATGCAGAAGCCGGAACTCGATGTGCAGGTCTGACCGCTGCAGGAGTGGCACTTGCTGATGCAGGAATCCCTATGAAAGATATACCTGTTGCTTGTGCTTCAGGAAAGATTGGTGCTGAAAACAAGGAGGGAGTCGTTTCTGGCGGTCATGTTGTCCTTGACTTAGGGAAAGAAGAGGATAATTTTGGTGATGCTGATTTACCAATTGCGATTTCTCCTCGTACCGATGAAATTCTATTACTGCAAATGGATGGTCATTTAACACAAGATGAATTTAATAAAGCAATGGAATTAGCATTGAAAGGCTGTCATGATGTTTCTAAATTGCAAAAGGATGCATTAATCAATAAATATGTTGCTGATGTCGAGGAGGTGGAATAAATATGACGATTGCTCCTACAATTAAAAAGAATTATCTTCATAAGCTTGCTCAACAACAGAAACGCGCTGATGGACGTAAATTTGAGGAATACCGACCAGTTTCTATTGAAACAGGTGTTATCAGCAAAGCAGAAGGATCTGCTCGAGTGAAAATCGGTAATACACAAGTTGTCACAGGAATTAAAATGGACATGGGTGAACCTTATCCAGATACACCTGATGCAGGTGTGATGACAACAGCCGCAGAATTGATTCCTCTTGCTTCTCCTGATTTTGAAGCAGGTCCCCCTCGTGAAGATGCTATTGAACTCGCTCGAGTTGTCGATCGAGGTATTCGTGAGTCAAATGTTATTGAACTTGGAAAATTATGTTTAGAACCTGGCGAGAAGATTTGGATTGTATTTATTGATATTCATATCATTGATTATGATGGAAACCTGTTTGATGCTGCTAGTCTTGCTGCACTTGCTGCTTTGTTTGATTCACGTATACCAATTGAACGATTAACAGAGGAAGATCAGCAAGCATATTCGAAGAAATTAGATGAATTTGGTATCAAACCTGTTGAGAAAGTGATTAGAACGAAATCAAGAGATGAAGAAAAAATTATGTCGTATCCTCTTCCAATGCGTGAGCCACCTATTTCTTGTACATTTGCAAAATTCAATGATGCTGTTGTAGTTGATCCTTCACTTGATGAAGAGGAAATTGCAGAAGCAAGATTAACAGTTGCAACTGATTCAAACGGTGCTATTCGAGCGATGCAAAAGGGGTTAAATGGGAGTTTTACCCTTGAGGAGATACAAAAGATTATAAAAGACTCCCTTATTACCGGGAACGCACTAAGAGAGCAATTAAATCAGAGTACAGGTAGATAATCATGGCAAAAAGAACGAAAAAAGTCGGCCCAGCTGGACGATATCAAGCAAGATATGGCGTTCGTTCACGAAATCGTATTCGTAATGTTGAAGTTATTCAGCGGCAAAAACATGTGTGTCCTAGTTGTGGTCATCAAACCGTTAAACGGGTTGATACATCTATCTGGCAATGCCGGAAATGTGGCGTGAAATTTGCTGGTGGAAGTTATCTTCCGAGAACAGAAATCGGTCAACACGTTGAAAAAGTGATTCGAGGTAGTAAACGACTTGCTGAAGAAGAAGCAGAAATTGAAGAAGAAAGTGAGTGATACATATGGCAGGTTATCGATGTGGTGTTTGTAAGAAAACAGTAAAATTCGATGTGAAAAACATTGGTCTGCAGTGTCCATATTGTGGAAGTAAAATCTTTTATAAGGAACGCCCAACGGTTGCAAAACACATTCATTCCAAGTAAAAAAGTGGATATACATCCACTTCTATGATTTTTTTTTAATCAATATTAAAACTGATTTTATACACCGATGTTTTTTGTATTCATGCTATGAATTAGCTAATTATTTTGTTTTCAATCGATTTTTATTTTTTGGTATTGCTGATTGCTTTACATACAATAGCTTCGATCTAAGCACTGCAGTGTAAATCACTGTATATTTTCTAATGCTTTCCGGGCTCTATTTAATTCCTCTTCATAACACGGTAAGGTTTCATAATCATTTCTTTCAGAGAAACGATTGAACCAATGTCTTTTCATTTTTCTCCTCCACCTAGATTACCCATTCAATACATTTGGGCTATTTTTCTCTTTATTCTTTGAGAAAAATCTCTGATAACATGGTGACGAAACGATCGCTGAATTGTCCTTGCTTATACTCATCAACAATATTCATCTTCCCTGCCATAAGACCACTCTCTCCTCATCATAAAATATTACATGACACTATTTAAACATTGCTAAATTTACCTTTTTCTAATAAAAATTTATTGTTGTCTACTTTTTGATTGATAAAAAAAATCAATGAAATTTAAAAAACATTCTATTTTTTGCAGGAGGGGAAGAAATGAAAGGGGAACAATTTTTTGTATCCATCCTTCCTCACCACCTCACCACTTCCCCATCCTCACCATCTGAATGCACATCCCGTGCACATTGAATCGTAATGCATTTACTTTTTTTATATTTTTTTAAATTTTTAAAGTTAGAAATATGTTTTTAGAAAAGGTTATGATTATCAGGCAAATATTATTAAAGAAACTAATACATCAATAGTGTATATAAGGGTATTTTCATGCATAATGTTGTCATTAGAATTCAATTTGATACTCAAAAAGATGCGGAAGTTGTTTATGGATCCTTACTCCCTGAACTATCAAAAAAAATCCCTCATTCAGAAGTATCAGTGACTCAATCTGAAAACAAAGTTATACTTTCAATTACTGCACAATCAACGCCCGTTCTTCGTGCGGCTATTAACTCATATAGTAGATGGATTCAAACTGCTTTTTACATACAACAAATAGAATGATAAAAGAAGAATTAAGAATTGGAAATAAATGAAGTTATTTTATTACAAATGTTTCATCTCTTTTTGGACCTGTGCTCACGACATGGATTGGTATATCTAGATACGATTCAATAAATGACAAATAATCCTGAGCTTGTTTGGGTAAATCAGTAAGCTTCGAAGGTGTTTCTATTTTATCCCAACCGGAAAACTCTTTGTACACTGGTTCAACCTTTGATACATCTTCAATAGCAGAAGGAAATCCATTAATCCGCTTCCCATTAAGCTTGTAACCAATACAGATTTGCACTTTTTCCAATCCATTTAGGACATCAAGTTTTGTTATTGCAAGATGAGTTATTCCAGAAAGCATACATGAATGATGGACCACCATCAAGTCAAGCCAACCACACCGTCGTGGACGACTCGTTGTTGTCCCAAACTCACGGCCTCGTTGCTGTAAATGAGTACCAGTTTCATCAGTCAACTCAGTTGGTAAAGGTCCTTCCCCAACTCTAGTTGTATACGCTTTGACAATGCCAATGATTGATCCTAACTGTTGCGGACCAACTCCTGCTCCCGTACACACTCCACCTGAAATCACATGAGATGAAGTAGTGAACGGATATGTACCAAAATCAACATCAAGCATCGTACCCTGTGCACCTTCAAATAAAACTTGTTTATTATTCTTGAATGCATTATCCAATAAGAGTGTTGTATCAGTAACATATGGTCTAATCGATGATCCAAGTTGTAAATAGGTCTCCACAAGTTTCTCTTCATCAAGTGGTTCATCAATAGTGTAAACACCAAATAATGCTTTTTTGCCAGGTAGAATCCGCTGAAGTCTATTTCTCAACCGCTCTTCATCAAGGAGATCACCAATACGTATTCCTCGTCGAGCAATCTTATCACTATAACATGGTCCTATCCCTCTTTTAGTAGTCCCAATCTTTCCTGAACCTCTTAATCGCTCTTCAGCTCCATCAAGTAACTTATGATACGGCATAATCACATGTGCACGATCACTTATAAATAGATTCAACGGGACACCGCGTTTTTCAAGCATTTTAAGTTCTTCAGTTAAAACAACAGGATCGACAACACATCCATTACCAATAACTCCTTTTTTCCCTTGGATAACACCTGAAGGAACAATATGGAGTTTATAGACTTCATCACCAACAACAATAGTGTGTCCAGCATTGTTTCCCCCTTGAAATCGGACAACGAATTCAGCATCTTTAGCAAAATAATCAACGATTTTTCCTTTTCCTTCATCACCCCATTGGGTGCCAATGACAACTGTTGCTACCATGAAAAATTCACATCCTGAGGAAATCAATAAGCACTACATAAACCTGCTGTTAAACTGTTATTCATCCTTTGAAACGGTAAGATGAACTTTTGGCGGATTTTCTAAATGTTTTTTAACTGTGCAAAGACTCGCTGTTTTAATAATAGCATCTTTGTATTTCTCTGGAAAATGTTCTCCAACATGAATTGTAATGTTAATATTTTCTACCAATCTTGTTTGATCATTTGTCTCTGTTTTTAACACTAATCTCACTGAGTCCGTAGGAATATTTCTTTTTTGACAAAACCGAAGGACGTACACTCCAGTACACGTTCCAATTGATGAGAGAAATAAAGAAAATGGATCTGGTGCTTCACCACTTCCTCCAGAATAAACTGATTGATCTGTCTTAATTTCAAAATCATCAAAATGAGCATTAACTTTTTTTCCCTCTGGAAAACTGATATCCATTTCCATAATAGATCACTTTATTGAATTATAGAATTACAATTTTTAATGTATTATCAAAAGATTTATAACAGATTCCCCTGTATAGCGATTTTACCCTATGCCTTCTAACTGGAATTCAACCACTGCCAATTCGTTTCATTCTGTTGATATCAATTTTTTAAAACAAGTTATTGGAAAGCAGTTTCCATTTTATGATATTCAACAGACTACACAGGGTGTGGCTTTTTTTTGTAATATTGATAAATCTGAATTTAATAGCCGTTTTTCCTTATTACGAAAGGAATTATCTGATTCAGACTACATTCCTTTATATCGCCAAGAGCACGGTGAAGATATTATTTACATATTGAAAAAACCTGAACAGAAAAAAAAATCAGTCTGGATTAATGTTTTTTTACTGATTGCCACCATTGTCACAACATTGGTCACTGGATCATTGTTAGAGATAGGGTATGGTGATCTTCAATCAGTTCCAAATATTCTTGAAGTATTTTACCCTCAAAACTTGCTTTCTGGAGCAGTGTTTTTTTCACTCCCCCTCATAAGTATTCTTTTTATTCATGAAATGGGGCATTATTATTTTTCTATGAGACATAATCTTCAAACATCCTTTCCTTTCTTTATTCCAGTTCCTCCAATTCTACCTGGCTTTAACATCGGAACATTTGGTGCTCTTATCTCAAGTGGAGACCCTATGCCAGATAAGAACACATTATTTGATGTGGGCATCTCTGGACCAGTAGCTGGATTTATCGTAGCTCTTCCAGTTACAATTATTGGTATCGTTACTTCTGATGTGGTTTCAGTATCTTCTCTTTCAACTGGTGAAACTGTGCTTGGTACTTCCCTTTTATTTTCAGTTCTATCGAGTATTTTTCTTTCTATTCCTGAAGGTTTTGCTGTAGATTTGAACTCTGTTGCTTTCGCTGGTTGGATAGGGTTGTTAATCACCTCAATTAATTTACTTCCCGCAGGTCAACTAGATGGTGGTCATATCTTCCGTGCGGTTTTTGGTGAGAAACAAAAATATGCCGGATGGGCAGCGGTAATCATCATGGTGTTTACTGGCTGGTGGTTTTTCGCTTTTATTATTTTACTCCTTATCGGTGTGGAACATCCACCACCACTTAATGATGAATCTGAACTTGATCCATCTCGTCGACTATTATTTTTTGTTGCATTTGCTATACTCATCCTTTGTTTCATCCCCTTCCCGATTTCAGTTACATGAATGAGTGATTCATTCTTTGAGATCAAGAAGCGAGATAAAAAAAACAAATCATAACGTTTAAAACCAATGAATACCTATCACTGTGATAGTGAACATATCATGAAGACATATCTTAAAATCTTATTTAGCAGCGAAGGTTCAACGCCCTCTGAAATCAAAGATTTACTGTTGAACATGGGATTCAAAGCAACTAAGGGTAACTATGATTTTGTGTATGAATGGGATGAAGAATCAACAAGTGTCGATGAACTTATTTGGTTTGCAGATAAAGTTCATGCGGCTTTGAGTAATAGTCATGTATTTTTCGATATTGAAACCATTTAATTTCTATTCTATATTATTAATTAATCATTTTTTCATTTTTTATTAATAAAAATCAATTATTCTTCTTTCTTATTTTTGTTCTTTTTATGATATCTTCTTGTTTGTTGGAACACACCCATTAATGTATGATATTCCCATTTCGTAGGTAATGCTCTTCCCATCATACGAGTAAACATGATGTTGGTTTTATCTTTTTTATGTTCAGGATATTCAATGACATCAAGAAGTCTAGCAAATGAATCAAGGAGTAATCGTTTTTCATTTCCATCTATTCTTCGAGGATTGTGTGGTAAGTCATCTTCATTCTTTCGTATGCAATATAAACGATAAAGCATTAAACTCACTGAATGGGAAAGATTCAATGAAGGATACTTTTCACTTGTTGGTATAGTGACAAGCATATCACATAAACCAAGTTCATCATTATACAATCCATAATCCTCCCGTCCAAATACTAACCCAACAGTACCTTTTATCAAAGGGATTTTTTCAATGAATTCCTCAAGAGTAATTGGGATACGAATATGTTTTTTTTCTGAATCTGTGTAAATCGCTGAGGTGCCAATAACCAGATCCACATGATCAATCGCTTCTTTAAACGTGTGGACAATTAATGCATTATCTAAAATTGATGTTGCGTGAACAGATCTAATGTAGGCTTCATCATCAATAGGACATGGATTGACTAAAAGTAATTGTTTACCATCAAAATTCATCATTGTTCGAGCGATCGCACCAATATTACCACTGTACTTTGGTTCAACTAGAATAACAATAAATTTTGGAATATGTTTACACCACCTATAAATTTAAAACGGTTTATTTAATCCTTAGTTGTTTTTCCTTTTCAGCAAGCATATCTTGATATTTAGATGGCAAATTCCGTGATGCTTTTTTTAATTCAGCATGAACTTTCATGAATTCGCTACGTTTATTCGTTTCAATTTTATCAAGTAAAAACCGTTTGTTTTTCAAAAAAACGTATAAATAATAAATTCCTGCAAACGTAAGCACTGCTCCAACGATCAATATGTAAAAACTCCAATCTAATACATCTGGATGAATGTTTACCATATCTGTTAATATATCACCAAACCACATTCCAAGAACACCAAAAACAAGGACAATAAGTCCAATGATTAACAAAATAATACTAACGCCCATGGTATATTCTTTCCACATTCTTGCAATCACATTAGTCATATTTTTCCTCCAAGATTATTTAAACTTAATCTCTAGTATGTTTTTGCAAATCTCATCCAGGTTTTTGCCTGCTTTCCACACATCACACATTTTTCTTTTGAAACTGAATCATCACTCTCAATAGGTTCACCAAGCGTATTCCCTTCAAGGATTTCTTCAACTTCTAATGCGCAATGATCTGTTCCACACCAAGGTAATTGGATAATACCATCATAATGTTTTGCTTCATCAAGATCTGTTAATATATGTGTGTTTTCCTCAAGCAAACGTTCTGCTTTCTTTAACAATCGTTGTGAAATCTCATCTACTGTTACGTTAATAGTTTGAACGAGTTCATCCCTAGAAACATTTGCTTTTTCACTAGTATCTCTTGAAACAAGAACAGCTTGGTTATTTGAAATATCGCGAGGACCAATTTCTATACGAAGTGGAACTCCTTTTAATTCCCAATCATAATATTTGTTACCCGGATTAATATCACGTTGATCCACATGAATTCGAAATCCTTTATCAGATAATGTTTCAGCAACATCATGACAAGCATCAAGAACAATTTGTTCCTTTCCTTTGAAAATAATTGGAACGATAACGATTTGTATAGGTGCTACATCAGGCGGTAAAATGAGGCCAGTATTATCTCCATGTATCCCAATCATAGCTCCAAGTAATCGTTCACTCATACCATATGTTGTTTGATGAACATGAGCATGAGTTCCTTCCTCTGTTTCATACGTTATTTCATATGGTTTTGAAAAATTATCTTTATATTGATGAATTGAACCGAGCTGTAATGTCCGACCTGACGGCATAAGAACATCGATACTAATAGTATAATGAGCTCCTGCGAATTTATCCCATTCAGGACGTTTATTAAATATGAACGGAAGGCAGAGTTTTTTCAATAACCGATCTGCGATTTGTTTGTCTTGTTCAATTTGACATTCTGCATCTTCAAAATCGACATGACAAGTATGAGCTTCAAAAAAATGAATTTCACGAACACGAATAAATGCCCTGGTTTGTTTAGTTTCATATCTGAAGGAATTCACGATTTGGTATGTTTTTAATGGCAAATCTGCATGTGATCGAATCCATTGTGAAAATACAGGGTACATCGCTGTTTCTGAAGTTGGACGAAGTAACCATCGTTCTTCCAATTCATTATGTCCTGCATGGGTCACCCAAAAGACTTCTTTTCCAAATCCTTCAATGTGATCTGCTTCTTTTTGAAAAAGACGTTCTGGAATAAGTAATGGAAACATTACTTCTTGATGATTTGTTGTGTCCATTTCTTTTCGAATGAGATTATCAACGTGCGACATCAGCTGCCAGCCGTAAGGCCGCCATACATTCATTCCTTTTATTGGATAACGTTTGTCGCAAAGATCTGAAAGTTCTACGATTTCATTGTACCATTCATTGAAATCTTCACTTTTCTTGAATTTCGTTTCTGGCATAACCGTTTCGACCTGCAGAAGGAAAAAGAAATTATACTCTTAAAGATGACGGTTTATTATGTAGAAATTTAAATACCGCGGCCTTCTTTTGCTTTCACTCGAAGTTCTTGAGATCGGCATCTTCGGCATCGTCGCGCCCGAATTGGGTTTGTTGCACCACACTTCATGCATATTTTTTTATTGAGCAATCGACTTTCTGCTTCTGGAAATTTTGCCATAAATATACCGCCTTTTCTTTTACGGGAATAAGGGAATAATATATAAACATATTGATTTCATATTATCATATGTGGATTGTATGAATTGAATGGTTCTACTATATTTATTCCTAACTTTTAATGAATGAAAAGAAGAGCTAAAATAGTTAGAATTTCATAGAATTCCTTTGTTATTAAATTTATAGAAATTGTTTTAATGGAGTAGGTTGTTGTGAGATGTGGTGACTCTTACAATGAAGGGGAGGATCACATGTCCAAAATGTGGACATCACATCACTGCAGAAATCAATAAGGAAGTTCCAATGTTCACCCTCGATTGTCCTGAGTGCAGATACCATTTTAAAGTAAAAACTTCCCAGGTTGATTTAGAACATATTTCATCTGATACTCCCGCTGAAGTCGAAGCGGATTGTGATTGGGAAGAACATGGAGAACCCAGAAAAACAATCCTTTCATCCATTAAACCACGAACTGATAAACCTATGATTGCTTCATTATTACTTATTGCGATTGTTCTCATCGGTGTTGCCTCTGCTTTTTATCCAACCCTTTTTTTACAGGCTCCAGTTCAAGTTGCTTCACTTGGAGGAGTAGAGGGTGGATTAACTGTTTTCATTGATAATGAGTCAGTAATTAATGCTGAAAACCTTAACTTAAATATCAACCAGAAAGATGTTCGTTTTGAAAAACAGAATGAATCATTTCACGCATCTTCACTTTCTTTAGGTGAACATATTTTAACTATACAGTTTTCAACTTCTAATTCATCTGCTCGAACGACCACAAAAAAGGTATATATTCTCCCTTTTGATCTTTCTTCATATACTCTTACAATTACAGACACAACTCCATTAACAATTAATGATTCTACCTATGAATTAGAATGGCTTTCTATCATCATTCTTATTTTATCTCTTGTGACCTTAATCGGTGCAATCACTTGTTGGAAAAGAAGGTATTCAGATGTAGCATTGATTGGAAGTATCATCGGTATTTTTACTATTGGACTATTTTTCAGTGGGCTCATCCTTGGAATTATTGCAGTATGGTTAATTTTTAAATCACGAGATGAATTCGATGATGGAAAAAAGGGAAAAAGTTTCTAATCCTCTCCTGTTAGTATTCATCATTGTCTCTCTTTTCACTTTATTACAATTTTTCTCTCCGTTTTTTCAACCATCTGGATCAATAACTGATTTATCTGGTATGACTCTGATAATAGATAATGAACAATATTGGAGTAACATTGAGCATCCATGGCAAGATATTTATCGATTTGGAGATGTAATCTGTCACACGAAGAGTTCACGATCATTTTTCCTTAATCAAAATCAATTACCATTGTGTGCACGATGCACTGCAATTTGGATTGGATTAAGTATTGGTCTTTTTATCAGTGTTTATTATCTGATTAAAAATCATATGATTTTTTTCTTTATTTTTGTTGGAAGCATTGGTTTACTAGGTGTAGATGGTGTTGGTCAATTGCTTGGTCTTTGGGAAAGTACTAATCTTCTTCGATTAATCACGGGTTTACTCGTTGGAATCTTTACTGGTTTAGCAATTGGACTTATCAATGATGAAATTAATGGAATTGAAAAAAAGAAGAGTGAATGAAAATGGTAGAGCTATTGTGGCATAGGCATCGTTGATAACCCAGATAATATAAGACTAAAAACGATGAATGCAAAAATTCCTCCAATAATGATGATTGGTAATAACACGGCAATAACTGCTTTTCCAATTGAAATATCTTGTAATTCCTTTACACCAAAAATTACTAAGATAAGTGCCCAAATGGATCCAATGATGCTAATACCCGGTATCCATCCAAATAAATATAGTGGTGTACCTCCATAAATTAGGCTTTTTACAGTTTCTTCATAACCGTTATTTTCTTCGCCAACAAGAATGACTCCAAGATGAATAAGTAATCCGCCAAGAAACAACATGACGATGTACATGATGATAGTAAAGATAAAAGTAAATCCTGCAATGATAAATCCGCCACCACTTTGAATAAATGATTGTATCATACTGAACTCTTCTGTTTGAGGTAGCATTGATAATATTGCATTTCCGATGACTCCTGCAATCATTGCAGTAAGTGCAGCAAAGATGATTAAAAGAACAATAAAATACTGTAAACCAGAGGATAATTCTTCTTCTCTCAACTGTTTAAATGTTTCAATTGGATTCAATAATATTCCTTTAATTTTTTCAACAAAATCCATCGAATTCCACCTTCACTTTTTTCATAATGATTATTTTATTTGGAAAGGGACTGATTCCTAATTAATCTTATTAAAAATATAGTCAAAGAAAAAATGTGATAATGAATTTATCCTTCTTGTTTTTTAATATTCCTCTTTCTTCTCTCTGATTGTTTTAACACTGGAAAAACAATCCGTTTCATCACAAGGAAATATACAAAAATCCCTCCGATAAATAATGTCCATGTCCATAGGAAAGCGAGATTAAACAAAAGATACTGATAGATAATATGAAATACAAGAGAGATTCCAACTGGCAGTATTAACTTTCTTTTAAACACACCATACCCGATTAAAGCACCAGTTGATCCTTGAATCAAAAGCATTCCAATAGAGCCGATCAAGACTGAAACAACTTCTAAAGGTGAAACTGCAACAGTGTTAATTAATAACAAGGAAACAGGCGGATAAATTGATCCAAATCCTAAACCCAATACTGCTCCGTATAGCACTGTTTGATGTTTTTCTTGAAACCGGGGTAAATTCAAAATAACCGTTTTTGCCATGATTTCAATAAATCTGAAGAGAATAACAAATTCAATGAGGTTTGAAAGATTTATATAAAATTCGGTGAAGGTAACAGTAAATCCGCTAATGATACCAAAAACAAATAATAAAAAGATTAATTTTTCCTGATATTGCCCTGTCCATTTTCTTATAATTAAGTAAACAAGTGCTAATGCAGGTATTATTCCTAAAAATAAACTGGATTGTGGGAGAAATTCAACAGCCATATACCGCTAGGGATGGGAAAGACTATATTAAAGGTGTTCGATTACCTTTTCATAATAATTATTTATTGATGAGGAGGAAGATGATTTGTTAAAAACACCAGTTATTGTCCTAAATGTAAAAACGTATGATCAAGCTATTGGAAATGAAGCGATCAATATTGCAAAACTTATGGAATCTGTTGGAGAAGAAACAGGTGTGAGCATGGCAATCGCGGTACAAGCAAGTGATATTTACCGAGTGAAAAACGAGGTGTCCATTCCTGTTTGGGCTGAACATATTGATCCAATTAATCCAGGAAGCCATACTGGTTGGACCCTTCCTGAAGCAGTAAAAGACGCTGGAGCAGCAGGAACGTTAATCAATCATAGTGAACATCGCCTCACTCTCGCTGAAATTGATGCATGTTTAACTCGTGCTAACGAAACTGGATTGGACAATATTGTTTGTACAAACAATGTGGCAACATCAAAAGCAGCAGCTGCATTACAACCCCAGTTTGTCGCAGTAGAACCTCCAGAATTGATTGGAGGAGATATTTCAGTAACCACTGCAGATCCAGATATCGTAAGTGGAAGTGTTGAAGCAGTAAAATCAATCAATGAAAAAGTTAAGGTGCTTTGTGGTGCAGGCGTAAAAAATGGAAAGGACGTTTCTAAAGCTCTTGAGCTTGGTTCAGAAGGAGTGTTACTTGCAAGTGGAATTGTGAAAGCATCAAATAAAAAAGCAGTTATTCAAGACTTAGCTAGTGGCATTAAATAAGATAATTTTTTACTTTCTCCCTTCCTGAATTTATTATTTTTTAGCATTTTTCAATGAAGAGATTGCTTCTGCATAATTTTTATGTTTGAACACATAACTTCCAGCAACAAGAACGTCAGCGCCAGACTCCACAGCACTACCTGCTGTCTCATCATTGATGCCCCCATCAACCTCTAAATAGATTTGTTTCCCAGATTGGTTAATACAATTTCGTACTTCTTTGATTTTAGGTAAAACACTTGAAATGAATTTTTGACCACCAAACCCAGGATGAACCGACATAATAAGAACTAAATCAACAGATGGGATAATATCCTTAATCGTATCAATACCTGTATCAGGATTAATTGAAACACCTACTTTACAATCAAGTGTACGGATCGTTTGTATTATTTTATTAGGATCTGAGATTGCTTCAGCATGAAACGTAATTAGATCGGCTCCTGCATCAACGAAATCTTTGGCATATCGGTCAGGGTCATCAATCATTAAATGAACATCAAAAAATAAGTTAGAATGCTTCCGAATCTTAGAAATAACAACTGGACCTATAGATATATTTGGAACAAAATGACCATCCATAACATCAATGTGAAGCCAATCAGCTCCAGCATGCTCAACAGCCTGAATCTCATGGGCTAAATGTGCGAAATCAGCAGAAAGAATTGACGGAGATACAAGAATCATGTGAAATCAATCTCCGGTAAATAGCACTATTCTTAATAAAAGTATTTTCTTTTAAAAAAATTTGTTGAAAAGCTCTATCTTAAACTGGTATTAGGGGAGTTATTTATTGATTTTTTTAATTTTGAACTCCCCAAATTCCAATGGTATAATTTCAATTTCATCACCATCATTAATATTGTAAGCCTTTGCAATTTGACTCGGGATGGTGACAACCAAACTACTACCAACAACACGGGCCTTTCTCGTTAGAGGCATATTCCTCTCCTAGCAAATATCCTAATGTGTTCATCAATATATATATTTTTCTATTTCTTTAATTATACATTAAAACATACCTAAAAAAATATCGATTTGTATAACATAACATTTTGCTGTCTTAACCAAAAAATTATCAATACCCAACCAATACCTTGCAACACGGAGTTGAGGCATCCATGAAAATATTTGTAGACACCGCCGACTTAGATGAAATTAAAGAACTTGCATCTTGGGGCATCGTTGATGGAGTAACCACCAATCCAACTCTCGTCAAACGATGCGGACGATCATTTAAAGAAATCATTGAAGAAATATTTACCATCGTAGACGGACCGATAAGCCTAGAAGTCGTCAGTGAACAAGCAGATGATATGGTAAAAGAAGCAGAAGATCTCTATAATAGTGTTTCAAAAAAATACCAAAAAAATGTTGCCATCAAAATACCCATGACCCCTGAAGGGCTCAAAGCTGTGAAAACATTAAGTGAAAAAGGAATTCAAACCAATGTCACCTTAGTCTTCTCTGCTAATCAAGCACTTCTTGCAGCCAAAGCAGGTGCATCATTTGTCAGTCCATTC
This sequence comes from uncultured Thermoplasmatales archaeon, assembly GCA_964581795.1. Taxonomy (GTDB): domain Archaea; phylum Thermoplasmatota; class E2; order DHVEG-1; family DHVEG-1; genus EX4572-165. The sequence continues at coordinate 37,207 of CAZOPW010000012.1, forward strand.
ATCGGCCGTCTTGATGACATCGGTCAGGAAGGCATGCAAATCATCGAAGAAATCGTAGAAATCTTTTACAACTACAATATCGAAACAGAAATCATTGTTGCTAGCATACGCCATCCAATTCATGTTATCCAAGCAGCCAGACTTGGTGCAGATATCGCAACCATTCCACCACAAGTTATCAAAAAAATGAGTCATCACTCTCTTACTGATATCGGAATAGAACGATTTCTAAAAGACTGGGAATGTGTAAAAAAATAAAAAAAAGAATTTACTTTTTCTTTTTTACTTTACCAAATTCTTTCTTCCGTTCTTTTGATGTTTTACCAGTTGCATCATAAAGAAACTGATTCCATTTTTTTATAATATTATAATCACCAGTTACTTTCTTTGGAGGGTCAATATCAACAATTAAGGATTTCCCATCTTGTTTCATATCAATTTTCCCAATTCCTTCAACCTCAAACGTGCAACCTTCTTTAACATCCGCATTAACATCGAAATAGTCATTCACAATCGCATTTATATCTGGGTTATATCCTCTTTTTATCTTGTATTCACGCATCTTCATCCCTTACATTATGATATTGGTTTTATTCATATTAAT
>CAZOPW010000013.1:0-36581 GCA_964581795.1 uncultured Thermoplasmatales archaeon
GGATTAAATTCAATGACTTTTGAATATAATCTATATTGATTCGGACCTCCAAATAATCCATAACCTGCTATACCACCATTATCAAAAACTAAGATATTACCTTCACCTGGAAGTCCTTTTGGTATCATATGTGCATGGTGTGGTCCAATAATTTGATCTAGATTATTTTCTTCAAAATCCGGTCCTACCTTCCATACGATATTACCAGTTTTTTTACTTATGATAGCTATGAAATTTGCATGACGAGAACTGATTATGATATTATCGGGATTGAACTGTTCAAAACCCATATCAAACCATTTATTTTGGCCTAAATAAGATACAGAATTAATGTGAAATAAATCCCCAGGAGGGAGGAGCAGAAGATATCCCGGACTACCAGGATTTAGCCAAATACCTATTCTAGAAAGTAAATCAAAACCGATTTCATTAAGGTGATTCGATGCTAACCATTTGAAATCAGTGAGTGTACCATTCCAATTAACTTCAAAAATGAGATCATCAGCATCTAACCTCCATAGGCTAACTGATGAATTATATGTCGTTTCATGGGCAAGAATCAATGTTTTTCCTTTTTCATAATACTTCTGATCTGGCGCATAATAACCAACTGGATTACCTTCTCTTTGAAAATCATGATGCTGCCTTACTCCAACAAATTCATCTTGTTTATCGAGATCGTAGGCATAATTCCATTCGATCTCCCCCATCCAATTAAACTGAACTAATTCTGAAGATTCATAACTATGAGTTGGACTAGATAATCCTGATATAATTGAGCCATTTGATAATATCTTTGAAGGGTGAGGATTAATATTGTTTTTATCCCATTTTTTAATGATCGTTCCATTCATATCAATTAGATATGTTGAATGTGGATACCTAACTGAAAGCAATGTATACCCTTCACAGTATTCTTCCGTTTTAGAAATCGTTACATTAGAATTTTTTGCAAATATTGAGAAAAGACCGGTTAATTTCTCTTGATGTGACGATTTTTCAAAAAAAGTGGTACGATTCAAAGATTGAAGCGATTGACTAGATAATAGAGTACTATGCGGCACAATTACTATTTGGATTAATATTATTACAGATAAATAAAATAATACTTTTTTACATTTTTTATTTTTCACAATTTGTCCCCAAATACCAAATTTATTTTTTTTAGAACCATAATAATCAAAAAATATTGCGGTTTAATAAATATAACTAAATTATGAATTGATTTTTAGTTAATTTTTAATTGTATACTTCGGAGGAAATTGAATTATAACAAAAAAATTCTAAAAGTAAATAGAATCACCTGAAATCTGCTATCCCAATCGGAGCAAGCTCCGGGGTATTAAACCCAGGTAGGAATAAAAGAAAAAAAGAGCTTTAATCATTCCACATTGTCATGACGTTCATGCCAATGCCAATGATATACGTTCCTTCATATTGTTCACCAAAATCATCTGATACGCTCGCTTCTAATAGAAAACCAGTATATCCAATAAACCAACCTTTTACTGATGAGAAATGAGGAAAGACGTATTCGTTTCGATCATAATCATATATATATCTAAATCCATTCGTTCCAAGCGTAAAAATAAATCCATTTCCTTCAAAAGCATTGAATCCCGAGAAAAGAGCAGTCATATTTGTGTTTAGAAATGGAAAGTTCATTATTGGTAAATCTAAAAAAGATCTGGTTTTTTCTCCTTTAAGTGCAAACCCGAATCCATTAAAAATATTGAGTAAATCAAAAAACAAACCTGTTGGTTGTACGCAAGAAATTGCATTATCTAGAGAAAAGGTTTGCATTTGTTGGTTTAAAAATTCATGTTCAGAAGCAGTGATTAAACCGAAGGAATGAAGTTGTTGTATTTTTAGTTCCATTGCATCTTGAAAACTATTGATTTCAGCATCCATAGGCTTGAAAATTGTGATGAATTTTTCAAATTCTAAGGTCTGCTTTCTAATTTCCCCTGTTTGATAATTATAAATCGATATATCCACCAGTTTCTCCGATTCATAAGATGATGAAGCAATGCTTTGAAACGATGAGAAAAGAATCATTACGAAAACGATTGTTGCCCCTAATCCTACCTTAATTTTTTTCTTATTCATATATCATTAATGCCTCCTTTATTATAGGATATACGTTTTATTATTTAAATAATATCATGAAATAATTGATTTTTTCGTTTAATAATAAGTTTTAACGTTCAAATCTAATTATTAATTATAAATTTTTCAGTGAATCAATAATAGGTTCTATAAAATTGTATGAAAACAACGGTCTTAAAATTCAGAGATATTTATGAATGATAAGTTTATATCTGCTTTGATGGCACCTGAACCTAGTGAGGAGTTCACTTTAGCAAGATCACTTGATATTCATTATCTTCCAAATAAAATTATTTTAATCCTTCTTCCAATCGTTTTCATTTCTACCTTTGCATGGTTCTTTGTAAAAAATACAACTATCACTCAAAACATCATATATTCCTTGTTTCAAGTTATCCTTGTTTTTTTCTGCTGGGCGCTTGGTCGCGAAATCGATCCAGATCACGACTATGCTGCTTTTTTAGGTATACCTCTTCTGTTTCTACCCTTTGCTATTGCAAAAGGGAGTATTCTTGTTTTATTCTGGTTTATAATTGGTTTACGACTTCTTAATCAAACCACTGGGAAAAAAACATCAAGTGCTGATGTTACCGTCTTTCTTTTTCTTTCACTGATAGCTGCTCTTATTTCCTCTCAACTTCTTATATTGCCACTTAGTATTATAATCATTTTTCTTACTTCATTTCTTCCAAAAAGACAACCATCGCTTTCCTTTTTTTCAATTCCATTAATTCCTAGTTTCATTTTACTTCTTCTCATTTTCCCAGGATCTTGGGATTTTATAAATCCTTCTCCATGGATTCTTATATATATTGCTATATCTAGTGCTCTCTTATTTTTAGTTACTACACTAACAGATAAAATTCAATGTACCGGAGATCATTCCCACACTCCATTATCTTTAAAAAGAGTGCAAACAGCTCAGATTATCTCAGTGCTATCAGTTCTGCTACTCACAACGTTTCATGGAAATATCCTTAGTGTTTTTCCAGTATGGTCTGCAATTACAGGTGTTGGAATTTTTAGATTAGGGCAACTTATCTTTAATAGATAATTATGCATTTTTTCGAAGTCAAAAAAACCTTCAGTTTCAAATAACTTTAATAAAAAATTAAATTGAAATAAGAGTTCGTGTTGCTTCATGGGGATTGGCAGTATTAAAATTAATAATTGCAAGTTTTTCTTCTGTAAATGCTGCAGAGAATGAGATAGTTCTGTTAAATATTTGTTTCCATTCACCAGTCAACTTAGATGATTCATGTACATGCCCGTGTAAGGTGATGAATGGTTGATATTTATCTATAAATCGTTTTATAGCTATGCTTCCAATGTGAACATCAACGGGTGCATGATCAAATTTTTTTCCATCCAATGCTGCACGATCTAAAAAAGTATTATATGGGGGCGAATGAAATAAATAAATCGTTTTCCGAGCAGATGCATTTTTTACTAGTTCATCTAAATCTTTTTGTATTGATTTAAATCGTATAGTGTTGATATCTACGGGTATTGAATAATATCCTTCTTCAAGTGGAATTACCCCAACATCTACAAATTGTGATACATCGTATCGTTCCCAATCTTTGAGTTGAAACGGAGTTGGTGGAACAAAAGAATATCCTGTTACATAATAGTTTGAGAATGGAATTGTTTTCTGATGTACATATTTAATGAGGTTACAATTATCTGCTTCAATAAAAATTGATTCATATTTTTTTGGATCATCATTTCCAAGGATAACGAAAAATTCTAGATTGGGATGTCTTTGTTTTAGTTGTTTGATTGGTGAAAAAATAATATTTTGAATAAATGAGTCCATATCGTTTCCATTATCTGGGATAAATGGCAATAAATCTCCACCGAAAAATACAGCATCTGGATCCTTTTTATCAATATAAGCAAACAATGTTTCATATTTTTTTATGTGGCCATGTAAATCGGAGACAAAGAGACAATCCATAGTATCAGCTTATTTGTTCAAATCTTTATAATTGTTTTTTAGTCTTTAAGCATATGCATTTTTTTTGACGATATTTTTTTCTTATTACCATGGTTCATAATTTTAATGTTGTTTTATTGAATTTACTAGTTGAAAGATTTAAGAACGTGGTTTCTTTTTTCTAATAGATGAATGGTGTTGTATATCATCCAGATTATGATAAATATGATCTCGGTATAAATCATCCTCTTATTGGTAACAAGCCCAAACGGACGATGGAGATGCTTCGCAGAACATCTTTGATTTCTTCTTTTAATGAGTTTACTCCAATGCTTGCTGAAAAAGAAGATCTATTACGTTCTCATGGACGAGAGTATGTTGAAAAAATTCAGCGATTGAGTAAGACAGGTGGTGTGTTAACGTTTGATACTCCTGCACCGAAGGGTATTTATGAGTATGCTCGACGAGCAACTGGTGGAACGCTTGTTTGTGGTTCGAAACTATTTGAAAATTATTCAATTATGGTAAATCCTCTTGGTGGTTTTCATCATGCTAGTAAAAATCATTCATCTGGATTCTGTTTTTTCAATGACATTTCAGTTGTTATTGAATATCTTAGAACATATTATACCGTTAAAAAATTTTTCATTATAGATTTAGATGTTCATCATGGAAACGGAACCATGGATATCTACTACCATGATGATAGTGTGCTCAATCTTTCCTTTCATCAGGATGGAAAAACACTATATCCCGGTACAGGGAGCCTTAATAAAATTGGCTCAGGAAAAGGAGAAGGATACACTGTAAATTTACCATTACCTCCTCATACCGGTAGCGATGCATTCATCATGGCTTTTGATCGAATTATTCCTCCTCTTATTCACCAATTTAACCCTGAAATCATTATTTATCAAGCTGGAGTTGATGCACACCATGCTGATCCGCTTGCAGATTTAGATTTAAGCGTTCAAACGTTTTATAGGATTGCAAAAGCAATTCAAACTCTCTCTGATCATTATTCTCAAAAACTGCTAGTTTTACTCGGAGGAGGATATAATAGTGATGCATGTATATCAGCATACGAAAATGTGTTTCGTGGATTACTTCGAAGTGATGAGTTTAGAATGGAAGATGACCCAAACCATGCAAAAAATTTGGATATCGTCGATGCCCGTATATCAGATTTGCAAAAAGTACTAAAAATATATTGGAATTTTTCGTGAAATCCTTTGTGATTGTCGATACTTTTATAAATAAGACTCATATATTGCGGCTCAACCGCAATTCATAAAAAACGGGAGGCGGTCGAACGGGAATCGAAAATCTTGATAAAATATTCAAACCAAAAAGCATTACTGTAGTAGGGGCAAGTAATCGCATCGGATCAGCAGGATATCGAATCTTTCGAAATTTAATCGGATCAGAATATGATGGTGTCGTGTATCCAGTTAATCCAAAATATGAAAGTATTCAAGGTGTTGAATCATATAAAACAGTTAAAGAACTTCCAAAAATACCAGACCTTGCGGTTATTGTCACTCCCGCAAAAGTAGTGCTCGATGTTGTAGAACAATGTGGAGAAAAGGGAATCAAAGGCGTTCTCATCATTTCTGCAGGATTCAAAGAAATTGGTGAAGAAGGAAAAAAATTAGAAAAAAAATTAGAAAACATCCGAGAAAAATACGGACTTCGCATTGTCGGACCGAATTGTGTTGGTATTATCATGCCATATCTAGGTATGAACTCAACATTTGCTGGTGCAATGCCGGAGAAAGGAAATATTGCTTTATTTTCACAAAGTGGAGCCATTTGTGGGTCAATTCTTGATTGGGCAGCTTCAGCAAAAGTAGGATTCAGTTCATTTGTCTCCGTTGGTTCAATGTTAGATGTAGATTTTGGTGATTTGATAGATTACTTCGGTCGTGATATTCACACACGAAGTATCGTTTTATATGTGGAAAATATTACACATGCGCGCAAATTTATGAGTGCAGCGAGAAGTTTTGCTCGTGTCAAACCAATTATTGTAATTAAATCAGGTCGATTTAAAGAAGGAGCAAAAGCAGCTTCATCTCACACTGGTGCAATGGCTGGAGAAGATTACATTTATGATGCCGCATTCAAACGTGCTGGTTGCGTTCGAGTTAAGAAAATCGGCGAATTATTCAATTGTTCCTCAATTCTAGCAAAACAACCGCGACCAACAGGATCAAACCTTGCGATTATTACCAATGCAGGAGGACCTGGTGTTCTTGCGACCGATGCTATTATTGAAAACGGGGGGAAACTTGCAAAATTATCTGAAGAAACAATTAAAGAACTAAACAAATTCCTACCAAAGCATTGGAGTAAAGGAAACCCAATGGATATTATCGGAGACAGTGACGAGGAGGATTATCGGAAGACAATTGAAATTGCAATGAAAGATAAAAACATAGACGGGATTATTGTAATTAGTGTTCCGCAAGTCATGGCTAACCCGAAAAAACTTGCTGAAAATATCATTGATCTTTCACAAAAATCAACTAAACCCATTCTTACATCATTTGTTGGTGAGGAAAGCGTCCAATATGCTAGGCAGATACTTAACAGAAATAATGTACCAACGTATTCAACACCAGAAGAAGCCGTTGAATCTTACATGCATTTGTATCATTATGCTCGAAATCTTGAACTGTTATATGAAACCCCTGAGGAAAGAAGTGTTGAAACAACTGAAAAAAGCAAAGATAAAATCAAAGAAATCATTCAAAACGCTTTAAGTCAAGACCGGACTCTTCTTTATGAAAGTGAAGCGAAACAAATTCTTGAATTGTATGGTATTCAAACCACTAGTCCCCAATTAGCAAAAAATGCTGATGAAGCAGTACAACTCTCTGAAAAAATAGGTTATCCTGTTGTAATGAAGATTCATTCACCACAGATTACACATAAAAGTGATGCTGGTGGGGTTTCCTTGAATCTTGATTGTGAAAAAAGTGTTAGAGATGCCTTTAAGACTATGATGAAAACAGTGAAGAAAAACGTTCCAGATGCTACTATTGAAGGAGTAACTATGCAAAAAATGGTGATAAACAAGGGTGGTGAATTTATTCTCGGTTCTAAAAAAGATCCTGTTTTTGGCTCGATTGTTCTTTTTGGTCTTGGTGGCATTTTCACTGAGTTGTTTAAAGATAGAGCAATTGGTTTTCCACCATTGAATCAAGTTCTTGCTCAACGAATTTTAGAAAAAACAAAAGCGTATCAATTACTGAAAGGATACAGACATATTCCTCCTGCTAATATGAAAGCAGTTGAAGCGACTATGATCAATTTTTCACAACTCATTGAAGATCATCCAGAGATTAGCGAGTTAGATATTAATCCGTTGATTCCGCAAGACGACGATATGATCGCTGTCGATGCCCGGATTGTTATTGATAAGCATCCGGAAGAGAAACCTCATATGATCATTAGTAAATATCCAAGTCATTACATTAAGAAAGTAACGTTAAAAGATGGAACTGAAGTTACCCTTCGACCTATTAAACCAGAGGATGAACCATTATGGCAAGAGATGTTTGATAGTTTCTCTGAAGAAACTGTTCGATATCGATTCTTTAGAGTTATCAAGGAAACACCTCATAAAATGAGGACGCGTTATTGCAACATTGATTACGACCGAGAAATTGGTATCGTCGCAGAGATCAAACAGAATGGAAAACGACGATTTTTAGGTGTTACTCGTATTATTGCAGATCCGGGGAGCAATGATAAAGCAGAATTCGCATTAGTTGTCAGTGATAAATGGCAACGGCAAGGTCTTGGAGCAGAATTCATTGACTATACCATTGAAATCGCTCGTAACAAAGGATTTAATAAGATTTATGGTCCGGTGTTAAAAGATAATATTCCTATGATTAAGCTCTGTCGGGAAAAGAATTTTGATTTCTCTGAGGGCGATCCTGGGGAATATGTGATAACCTACGATCTTTAATTTTTTTCCTTTTTTTCAAATTTTTTTATTCACTTAATATTATGCAAATATATAAATATTAACAAGTTAACAACTATGTAACTAGAGACATTTAGAGGCATGGTTATGACTGATTCGACGGATATTTCAGTGAAACAAGCGACAGAAGAACTTCTCTGTACCAGCATATTTCGAAATATTGCAAAAAGAAATTCAATATCATTTGCGAAGAAACTCGCAATGTGGTTAGTCCGTTATTTACTGGTAATCTCATCAATGAACGAGTCACTTCAAATTACATTAGAACAAATTTTAATGAATTTACATGGCGATCGATTTAAAAGAATAGTTGATATAACAGAGAAAGGATTTCATCAACAAAAAAAAGAGAGTCATAATTGTGATTATTACATCTGGTGAATTATAAACCCCATTACTCTATCAAGGAATCTTTGTAATAAAACGTTTTATATTAATTTCTATCTTAGATGTTACTCTTGTAATAGCGTTTTTATTTCTGGATAATAAGATGTGAATACGTCACATTCTGAACATGGCCCTCGTTTTGCTGGACCTCCCTGCTTTGATTTGAATATAAACCATCCTTCACAAAAAGGAAAATTTATTGTGTGTTGCAAGTAGACTGGACATATTTTTCGAAATTTTTCTTCACAATCAAAGTATTCCCAGCAAGGGTAACTCTTTTTGTTTTGATTCCCTCCCATTTATATACACTATACCACTTTTTTATAATACATTAAATTGTAACTAATAAAGATTTACATTGTTTATAAAAAGGCAAAGGTGGAAATCATGGCAAAGAAGAGATATTTGAATTATGAATATTCCAACCTTTGCCCTATCAGGGGCATTGTATCTGGGTTATTCCCGAAACTCTCCAAGTCCCTTATTTGTTTTCCTCCATTATTTTATCTTATTTGCAATACTTAAATATTTTTAACTTTTTGTCGAAAGAATTAGATATTTATGTTTAATTTTATAAATAAATATCATCAATTGAAATATTGATTTTAAAAAAAACAGTAAAATACAAGAAATAATAAAAGAAAAAAACTCCTCAGGTGAGGAGGAAAAATAATTTTATTTATGTTTATTTAAAGTTGAAGTTATAATTGGTTTTCCAGTATTGTTTGAGTTCATCTAGCGTTTTATCGAGTGTGATGGTATCTTTTACATCAAAGATGTAGTTTGTTGGCATTGGCATCATTGTATTGGTTGGCATGTTCCATGAATCCGATAAGAAAGGATCTACCATGCATCCCCAATTTTTGTATGTTCCATCACTTTCAACCCATGCATAAAAGGTTCCAACACGTGAGTGATTTTTATCATAGATTGGTTTGTCAACTAGTTGATCGGTTGGACAGGTAGTGTTCCCACAAGGTACTGCTTTGTTCCAGAATCGTCCAAGTTGTTCGGTGGTTTTATTTAAAGTGACATGATCGCCAAAATCTTTTACATAGTCACTGTAAATTGGGACGAGTTTGTGGGTTCCTCTAAACCAGGTATCTTTGGTGTTTTCGTTTGGTCTTATACCAAAGAAATATCCTGGATACTCTTCATTCCAACTTTTCCAATATTTATCAACACGACCAATGGTGTTTCCATTACAGTCGTAAACTTCCTTTCCTACTAAATCGTATGGATTATTTATTTTCATGATCCATCTCTCCTAGTTTTTATAAAAAATGCATACTTAAGGCTGTATTTAAAACATTCTATTTATTTAACCGATTAGGATGATAAAAATATTCATTAGATGTTAAATTATTAAATTCAATTGACTTTATAATCAAAAAAGGAGTTAAATTTTACTTAAATTATTGATTCATTTATATTTTATAATTCATTAAGTGATTTTAATGTGCTTTTCACATTTTGATACCATGAATCCAAGCATTGTTGTGCCTGTTGTTGAATGTGTTCGATTGTATCACATTCATACTCGTGATAATATCCACCCTGATCTAGTGTTTTAGTACTTTTTTTACAGATGCCACATTTGGATAATTTCTGTAAGGATCTATACACAGTGCTTCGTTCTTTTTTGAGATGTTTGGCTAATTCACTTGCTCTGGTTGGGCCTAGTTGTTTTAGTTTTTTTATAACTCGCAAGTCTAATTTGTTTAAGTTAAAGACACACTTGATTGCCTCATCGCATTTCATTGGTTTTTCCGTTGGTTTTATTTGCATAATTACTTTTCTATAACGATGTAATAATATTTAATGGTTGTGTAAAATATATGCACAAACGTTATATACTATATCAACCATAAGTACCATACAATGAATAACGAATTAGAACAAATCAAAAAGAAAAAACTTGAAGAATTAAAAAAACAGTTAGAATCAGGAGGAAATACAATGGAAAATATGCCAGATACACCCGTAGAAATGTCAGATGCAGATATTGATGAACACACTCAGAAATATGATACCGTGGTAATTGATTGTTGGGCTCCGTGGTGTGGACCATGCAGAATGATACATCCAATTGTCGATGAACTTGCAAAAGAAATGCAAGGAAAAGTAGTATTTGGAAAACTCAATGTGGATAACAATAAGGCAACGGCGTCCAAATATGGTATCATGAGCATTCCATCACTTCTTGTCTTTAAAAACGGTCAACTTGTTGATCGAATCGTTGGAGCAATGCCAAAACCAATGCTTAAATCAAAAATCGAACCACACATATAAAAACAATATAAAGGTAGAAATGAATGGCAAAGGATGAAAATATGTCTCGAAAGCGATCACAGCATCATCCGCAGAAAAAAACAAAAAAAACTGAAAATCAAACCATCTACCTAGCAATTACAGCAATAATCATCATAGGAGCAATAGGAGCATTAATATTAAGCCAGCAACCAACAAGTACAAATTCAAATGACCAAATAGAAAACGAAGGAAAATGGTTATTTGCTATGGATACCCAAAACCAAAATGTTGGTAGTTTTAGTCAGTACAATACAGGGTATATTCCAACACTTGTCATTATTGATGTCGATGGAAATATCGTCCATAAATCAGCTGGCGTACATACAAAAGATGAATTAATTCAACACATCCAAGATGCTGAACAATCTACACCCAGTCGAACACCAGCACCAGATTTCACTCTAGAAACCCTTAATGGAGATCAGTTCAAATTATCTAATTATGGAGGAAAACCGATCATCCTTGATCTCATGGCGGTTCGATGTCCCCCATGTAGACAACAAATGCCGGAACTCCAAAAAGTAAAAAAAGAATTAGGAGATGATGTTGTCATCCTCTCCATTGATGTCGATGGTGCAGGAGGCTATGAATCCGCCCAAGATGTCATAGATGCATTTGGAGAATACATCAAAGAGGAATAAAAAATGAATTGTCAGATTAAAACAAAAAAATTGATGCCGCTGTTCTTAAGCATAACTCTACTAATTTTATCAATATCAACGACTCTAGCAGCTCCAACCATCGAAGTTAATCCATCTCAACCAGAACCATTAGGGACTGTAACGTTCAGTGCGATGATTCCAGATGTTGAAGATATACAAAAAGTTACAATTCGCGTTCAGGAATGTGGAAATGAACCAAATTTCGGTTATATTTGTTACACAGATGAGTTTAATAAAACAATGACTAAATCAGCAGATGGAACATATAGTGCATCAATCACACTTGCTCATGAAAACGCAATAGAGATAAAATACCAACTGAAATATCTTACTTCTCAAGGATGGACCTCTTATCCCTCAGACGATTTGGTAAAAGTTGATCTTGATACATCTGATCAGACAAACGGTGACTCAAATGGAGACAACGGGGATTCTAGTTCCGATACACCAGGTTTTGAAATTATTACATTGTTCATTTCGGTAATATTTATAATGTTGATATTGTATAGACGCAAACGATAACTCTTATGAAAACGCAATTTAAGCGGACGATAGCACAGATTGGTATTTTTTTATCTGCAAACCTCGGATTTGGGGCAAACGGTCTGAAAACCGGGTTTTGCTATCCCTTTTTTTATTGTAATTCATGTCCTGCAGCAACATCTGCTTGCCCCTTACGTGCATTAGAAGTTGGTGTTTTTCAAAACAGTTTCAAATGGAAACTACTTCTTTTCCCCTTACTTATCATCGGCTTTTTTGGTGTTTTAACCGGAAGAGCGATTTGTGGATGGGCATGTCCTATTGGTTTACTTCAACGAGCAACAGGCCCGGTAGCTCGAAAACTAAAAAAGGTTCCAATAATTAAAAAAATTGCAGTTCAACCAATAGAATCGAAACTAAGGTACATCAAATACCTTATTTTAATTGGTCTTGTTTTTATCACCACATATCTTATTGGATTTATGTTCACCAATATTTGTCCAATCGGATTTCTTACAGGTACAATTCCAACACTTCTTCTTTACCCGACTGAATTTGTACTCAATCCCCTATTCTTCACTCCGGCTCTCATTATTTTCATACTATTCATCATCCTCATTTTTACAGTCGAACGAGGATGGTGTCGCTATTTTTGTCCATTAGGAGCACTTTTTGCCCCATTCAATAAAATAAGTATTCTTCATGTTTCAAGGGTAGACGAAGATACATTTCAAAAGGAATGTATACGTTGTTATGCATGTTCAAATGTTTGTCCAATGGGAATTGACGTAACAAAGCTTCATCGAGATCCAGAATGCATTCTTTGTGGAAAATGTGTTGAAGCCTGTCCAAAGAATTTGATTGAATTTAGAAGAGGATAATACATGAAAAAATCGTGGTTGAATTTCCATAGTAAGAAACAGCAATTTTATGCTCAAATCGCGTTATTCATAATCATTTCTGCCATATTTTCAGGAATGCTTATTGGAACGAATGTGTATACTGAAGTCCAGGATGGTATTGTTGAAGTACTTTGTTTGAGTTGCTTAAAATTAGATCCAAAAACAACAAAAGAATTTACATTTGACACTGTGAATGATGCAACACATCCATCCTATGTTTTGAGCAATCTACGTTCAGGAATTGTGTTTCTTCACTTTAGTGAGGATGCATGCCCCGGTTGTGACATCATGTATCCAGTTATAAAAGACCTACTAGGTATCAATTTTGACAAAGACGGTTTATATTCCACTCAAATCGAATATGGATCACAGAATGTCTCTTATTTTTACACAAATATTGATAGTCAGAATGCGACATCTGAAAGAACAGATCCTTTTGAAACATATGATATTCAAGATGTTAATGGACTGCCTATGTTCACCATCATAACGCTTGGTTATGATAAGGGGGTCATCAAACCAAATTTTGTAACTTTATATGGAACCCTTGGAGTTGAGACCGATAAGCAGCGATTAACTATATTAGAAAACATTCTAGATGATGCTTTCACATTATGGAATGAAAACATCCCTGGATATCAAGTGTAACGAGGGAAAAGCAAGCAATTAAATTGAATTTGCATTGTGAACGAAAGTCAAAAGCTCTTTCTTCATATCTGTTACAATGCTGTTCATCTGTTTTTTTATTCGATTTGTAAATCCTTCGCCGAAACAAACATTTGCGGGCTGAACACCAAATATAAATATCTTTTTTGGACATTCATCAAGTTCTAGACCAATCTGAATGATTTGAAACAAATCAGCGTTATGTGTAGATATTGTTGACACTTTTTTTTGACTTTGAATATCCTCAAATGTGAAAAATCGTGTTTCACCTGGTGTACCATGGAAATTTACAGCATCAAGTAGAATAATAATGTCATATCTTCGAAAAAGATGCAAGAGATTCATTCCACCTGTTCCTCCATCAATAAAAGTAACAGTTTGTGGAAGATGATCTGCTTCTTTTTTCAAAATCTTCAATAAATGAATACCAATCCCATCATCTTTCCTTAAGGGATTTCCAACACCAATAATTCCAATGGATGGAGTAGTCATATTCTTATTCATTAATGTACTTGACATCTAAATAATGTGTGCTACAAGAGATACAAGGATCATATGCCCGAACAAGCATTTCTAAGTTTAACGTGATTTCAGGTTTCGATTTATCCAATAACTCCGGAGCAAACACTTCCATATCTTTTTGAATATTGTTATGATTCTGATTCGTTGGAATCACACAATTTGCTTTCGTACAAACTCCTTCCTTATTGTAGTTGTAATCATGAAATAAGATTCCACGAGGAACTTCAATAGCACCAACACCACGACCCTCTTTGATAACAAATGATGATGGTTTCTCACTAGTATTAACTCCTTTTTCAAAGAGAGTATCAAGTAATTGAATGCTATCCTCAACAGAGTGGACATATTCTACGATTTGAGCAATGTTGTTCATGAATGGATTATAATTAACAGGGCGCAAATTAAATTTCTCAGCGAGTTCTTTAGCTTTTGGATGAAGATATTTTGCATTTAGATTAAAGCGAGCAAGTGCTCCAACCATATAACTTTCACGATTATGCTTACAATATTTTGCGGTGGATTGTGGAACCGTGAATTCATTAACAATCGATTCATAATCATTAACTGAATGAGTACCGGTATCTGTTGACCCAATATCTCCCTCGTAGAGAGCATATTCATCAGTCGTGGTCAAACCAATATATTCGGTTTTTCGGGTGAAATTAGGAAGTTTGTCAGCATTTTCTAAAATAACTTGTGCTACCTCATCACAAGTAGATAAACTATCAATTAAACGTTGTTTTAAATTCTGTAGCTGTTTTTCTGAAGGAATCTCTGAAAAGCCACCTGGTAAAAGACTAATTGGATGCGTTGTTCGACCACAGAGAAGCTCACTCATTTCATTAGCAAGTCTATGAAGTGAAATAATTTTTTTCACAGTATCTGGTGCTGATGAAATTAAAGGGAAAACACTTCCCACCTTGAACAAATCCGGTGCGACCAAATAACCAACATGAAGGATATGACTTTGCATATTTTCCCCATGTAAGGCTATTTTCCTTAGAAGTTTCGTTTGATTAGAAATTGGAATGTCCATGGCTTTTTCCGTTGCTTTCAATGAAGCAAGTGCGTGACCAATGGAACAAATACCACAAATACGTGACGTAATGTGAGATAATTCATGATATGGTCGACCCCGTACAAACGATTCAAAAAAACGAGGAGCTTCTGAAATCTGCCATTCAACTTTTTCAAGTTTACCATTTTTTGCGTTGAGGACAATGTTTCCATGTCCTTCTACTCGAGTAAGATGTTCAACATTGATTGAAACTTCTTTTGATGCACTCATTTTGATTCCTCCTTTTCTTCTTCAGCATACCGATACGTGAACAACGTTTTCCGATTCATAATCTCTTCAGCAGTTAAACCATATTCTTCTAACACATCAAGTTGTGCCCGTTCATGAGGATGGCTCACATAACCTCTACATGCTTCACACTCATTACCATGAGATGGGCAGATCGCTCCACAACCAGCTCTCGCGATTGGACCCATACAAAATTTTCCAATTGTGAATAAACACACGTTTTCCTTCTTTTTACATTCCACACAAACAGGGTAATCTGGAATAGGTGGTTTTTTTCCATGAATCAATGCAACTAATACTTTGATAAATTCAGTTCGATCAATTGGGCAGCCTGGAATTATATAATCAACTTTTACGACTTCATCAACGGCTTTATGACGTGGTTTTTCAAAAAACTCATTCTTTGCAAGGTCTTTTTGTTTTGCATCTGGATACACCTCCTTAAGATTCTCCTTAGGAGACCATTGATTACTTAATCGTTGTACTCCACCAAGATGAGCACAAGTTCCAAGTGCTACAAGCGTTTTTGATTTCTTTCGAATTGCCTTCAATCGTTTTTCATCAATCGGTCGAGTTATTGATCCTTCAATGAATGCAATATCATAGTGATCTGCTTGTTCAGTCATGACCTCTCTAAATTCGACGACATCAACGACATCAGCAACATCAACAATCGTTTCCTCAAGATTAGCAACTTGTAATTGACATCCTTCACAACTAGCGAAATCAAAAAAGGCTATTTTTGGTTTCATTCAAACGCCTCCGGTAAATCCTTGACTTCAGTATAATTAAACACAGGCCCATCTTTGCAAACGTACAAATTATTAATCTGACAATGACCACATTTTCCAACCCCACATTTCATTCGTCTTTCCAAAGACACGATAATTCGTTCCTCTGGAACTCCCAAATCAAGTAGGATTTGAATACAGAATGGATACACCACAGGTGGACCAATAATCATACAATATGTGTTTTTTTGATCAAAATTTGCTTTTGGAATTAGTTTTGTGATTAATCCGGTTTCTCCCTCCCAACATTCTCCTTCAGGACAATGATCTACGGTTCGTAAAACTTCAACATTTTCAATTTCCTGCCAGTTACGAATCTCATTATCAAATAATACTTCACAAGGTTCCCGACATCCGCAAAGAATAGTGATTTTTCCATAATCTTTTCTATTCTCATCATCAAGTACATGAGCAATGAGTGAACGTAGAGGAGGTAACCCTAAACCAGCGGCAATAAATAATAAATCTCTGCCTTTCAATTGTTCAAGATCGAATCCTTTTCCAAATGGTCCACGAACACCAATTTTATCTCCCTTTTTCATTTCATGAATTTTATTAGTGACCTCACCCACCCTTCGAATGACCAAATCAAAACGTTTTCTTTTAGGTGGTGAGGCAATAGAAATTGGTGCTTCACCAACACCCATCAAGGATACTTCAACGAACTGCCCCGGATCATGATCAAGACTTCTACCGGAATCTAATTCAATTTGAAATAGTTTTTCCCGTTCAGTTAATTGTTCAACTTTTGTAATCGTTGCAGGGAAAGGACGATGCAATGAAATCGCCTTATCTTCATCAACTTTTATATTATCTAATGAAATCGATTTTGGTTGTTTTTCTTTATCATGAACAAAACTTTCAGAAGTATCAAATACAAGATTCATGACTTTTACTGGATCAGCAATATCCGGGATGCATTGAGATGAACAACGCCCGCAGCCAACACAAGCGGTAAAACCTAATCGATCTGGAAGATATTTTCCCTTCCTAAAAAACCGATGTCTATAACGGTCTTTAATATCTTCACGAAAAACTTCACCACCAGCTACTTCACTGAATTGTCGTAAGAGACACCCATCCCAAGTACGAACACGTTTAGTTTCCCCTTTTAAATCAATTTCATCGTTGACATCATAACAAAAACAAGTTGGACAAACAAGAGTACATGTTCCACAAGCAAGACATTTATCAGATTGATCTTTCCATACTTTACTCGTATAGTTTTCATCAAGTAAACTATACCATTGTTTTGGTTCAATTTTCATTCCTCGTTTTGCCTTCCCTTGGGCAGCCGTTCTGACAGCGTTCACTTTCTGCTGTTCAACATCACTTGCTTCTCGAACACGAGCAGCTTTACCTAGGAGATTTTCTCCTTTCTTAGTTCCAATTTCAATTGCGATTTTGTCCCCTAAATCAGTGAGAAATAAATCATAACCGTTCTCAACTTGACCGGTGTTCATACTCCCAAAAAATGCTTTATCATGAATATTTAATACGTCAGATCCAATAATAATTGTGTTCTTTCTTCGATCTAAGTATGATTTTGATACTTCATCAGTACAATAATATGCATCCATTTGATTAATTGCTATGATATCATATGGGTGGACCCCAACAAGTATTAATGGTTTTTCTGGTTTTTCTTCTTTAATATCAAAAGGTGATGAAAGTGGACATTGCATTAATGTTTCATATTGTGGCATAAAATATTTTTTTGGCGGAAGGATTGTTGTATCATAATCCAATCGTAGGTCTTTATATGATTCTAATTCACCAAAGACGAATTTGTCTCCTTTTGATTTAACACCATGAACATCCATCGATTCATCATTTATCAACGTGTCTATAAAATCATTAAAATCCTTTTTTGAAATAACTTTCACGTGAACACCTTTTTCCTTCGTTTATTTTATAATCTTTCTGCTTGCTGGGAGCAATCCTGATATTCGATTCCTCCATATAAGGATTACCAATTTGAATCCTAATACAGATTGATACAATAACGATATCAAAATACTCTTCACCACTATTCTATAAGTTATATTATTTAAAATTTTACCTCGAATTTTGGGAATTTAAAAATGATTTTTTTATATTATATTTAAATGATTTGAACCAGAAAGATCGATAATTTTTAATTAAAATATTTTTTGTTGATATATATCAATATTTTTAATACAATTAAAGTAAATTAGAAAAAAAGAACAACAAATAATTAATTTTCACATTTCAATAAATGTAATGCAAAAATGGAAAAATATCCTAGTTATACAAAAATAGCGAAAAATGTTTGAAAAATAATCGAAAAAATTTAAATGTGTTAAACAATATACGAAAATTCATGGATGACATAGATAAACAGATTTTAAACATCTTACAAGAAAACGATAAAACACAATATCAACGAATTGCTAAACAACTCGATCTTGGAGCAAGCACAGTCCACTACAGAATCAAAAAACTCATTCAAAACGGTATCATTACCAGTTTTTCAGCAATCATCGATCCAGAAAAAGTTGGCTATTCTACAAGTGCAGTCATCGGACTCAATGTTGATCCTTTAAAAATGCATGATATTGCCCGACAACTAACTACATATGACGAAGTACAACTCGTTACCACCTCTTCAGGAGATCACGATATAATCATCAATATCCTAGCAAAAGATGGCAAACATCTCTGGCGATTCATCAACGAACACATCAAACCTATAGATGGTGTTGAAAAAAAGATTCATGTTTCAACATACTTAGACATCTATAAACGAACTAATATGATCAATCTTAAAACAGATGATGGACTAACTACTGATCGGGGTCCTGAATAAATCCAGTATCCATCATCATTTTTGTTTCATCTCTTGCTTTTTTAATGATAGTCATTGCGTGATCATAAAGGTCTTGTCTAGAAATTTTCTTCCTTGCAACACCTTCCTCTATCGCTTTCATACCAACAGCAACTGCTTCACGAGGAAATACCTCCCAAGAATCCATCGTGGGCACGATATGTGTTTTAGTAAGCCCTTCATCTTCTGCAGTTTTTGCAATTTCTGATGCTGCTGCAATACACATTTCATCAGTTATTGTTTCTGCACGAACATCCAAAGTGCCTCTAAAAATTCCTGGAAAACCCAAGGAATTATTGATTTGATTTGGAAAATCTGATCTACCGGTAGCAAAGATGGAAACACCAGCTTCTTCAGCTTCCCATGGCCAAATTTCGGGGATAGGATTTGCTGTTGCAAACACAATAGAATCATCAGCCATGGTTTCAACCCATTCCTTTTTGATCGTTCCAGGCCCAGGTTTACTTGCAGCAATACAAATATCAGCGCCAATAAAAGCATCCTCAATGGGGCCAGTTCGATTTTCACCATTTGAATTTACAGCCATCTCCCACTTCACAGGATTATATTCACGTTGTTCAGCTAAATCAGATCTAGTGGAATGAAGGATGCCTTTACTATCGGTCATAATAATATTTTTCTGATCAACTCCAGCTGCGATAAGTACTCGTGCAATTGCAATATTTGCAGCTCCAGCACCAACCATACAAAACAATGATTTAGACAATGGTTTTCCAACAAGTTTTAATGCATTTATCGCGCCAGCGGTAACGATAGTTGCCGTCCCTTGTTGATCATCATGCCATACAGGAATATCCATCTCTTTTCGTAACCTGTCCAAGATCTCAAAACATTTGGGTTTCGCAATATCTTCCAAATTGATCCCACCGTAACTAGGTTTCAACCATTTTACCGCTTGAATAATCTCTTCAGTATCTTTAGTATCCAAACAAATTGGATGCGCATCTACTCCACCTAGATATTTAAACAATAACGATTTTCCCTCCATAACTGGAAGACCTGCTTCCGGACCAATATCTCCGAGTCCAAGAACACGTGTTCCATCACTTACCACCGCTATCGTATTCCATTTATTCGTATAATCATATACTTTCGACTGATCTTTATGAATAGCCTTACACGGCTCAGCAACACCTGGAGTATACCAAATACCAAAATCATTAAAATCCTTTACTCGACACTTAGGTAAAACTTCAATCTTACCTTTGTAAAACGGATGTAATCTCATTGCATCTTTCCCAGGTTTTTTTGCTTTTTTCAATAAATCCTTCTTTGAAAGTTTCTCCATAACTAACCCCTACATGAATATGGTCCGGTATACGATTTTTCCTTTTTAGGATTTCGTTATCAATATGAGTACAAACCAAATCATTAAAAATAAGTTGCCCCCTAAAAACTGAAGGTGAAAGATATAAATGATTTTAGCTCAAGTTAGTATTTCTCCACTTGGTTCTGATGTAAGTGTAAGTAAATATGTCAAAAAAGTGCTACGTATTTTAGAAAAGGAACCAGTGACTTGCCATACAAATGCTATGGCAACCGTTCTTGAAGCAGAAACAACTGATCAGCTATTTTCCGCGGTACAACATGCTCATGATGCTTTAATCCATGAACCTGGTGTAAAACGTGTGATTACTGAATTAAAAATCGATCATCGTACGGATAAAGAAGCAACTTTTGAATCAAAAGTAAAGAGAGTAATCTCAGAATAAAAGATGTTAAGGTAATTGTTCAAAACTATTATATGTATAATCCATATTCCCCTTGACGGGAGTGTAATATTATGGCTCTAGATGACATAGTTGAAATTGTTTTTCATGGGCGAGGCGGACAAGGATCTGTAACCGCTGCAAATCTACTTGTCGCTGCTGCATTAAAAGATGGAAATAAAGGTTTACAGGCTTTTCCTGTATTTGGCGCTGAAAGACGAGGAGCGCCAGTTCGAGCCTTTGCACGAATCTCTGAACGGGAGATTCATTTGCGAAGTGAAATTTACGAACCAGATATTGTCATCGTACAAGATGAAAGTATCATGGATCTCGTTAATGTACTCAAAGGAATGAAAAAAGATGGAAAAATCCTGATTAACACGCAGAAATCCCCAGATGAATTTGATTTTAAAGAAACTAAAAATATTGCTACTGTTGATGCGACAGGTATCGCCATCAAATATGACATTGTCGTTGGGGGTATACCTGTAGTGAACACACCAATTTTAGGAGCAGTCCCAAAAGTATTAGACAAAGTGACTCTTCCCTCAATACAACAAGCAATTCGAGAAAAATGGAAAGGGGAAAGTGGTGAAAAAAACGTGAAAGCAACTGCTGATGCGTATGATATCGTGGAGGTGAGCTTTTGAAAAAAAGTAAGAAATATGAAGTCGTTTCCAGCATCTCTTATCCGAAGGAAGGAGCAATGGGAAAAACAGGAAGTTGGCGTGTTTTTAGACCACTGCTAGAGAAAGCAAAATGTGTAAAATGTTTACGATGCTGGATTTTTTGCCCTGAAGGAGCCATTAAACGAAAAAAGGATGATACTGTTGAAATTAATTATGATTATTGCAAAGGATGTGGTGTCTGTGCAGAACAATGTCCCACAAAAGCTATTAAGATGAAACGGGAGGGAAAGAAGAAATGAGTGAAATAATGATTGATACCGGTAATTACATAGCTGCAAAAGCAGCAATTATGGCTAAACCTGACGTAGTGGCTGCTTATCCAATAACTCCACAAACAACACTTGTCGAAGGTATCGCAAATTACGTTGCATCTGGTGAGTTTAAAGGAGATTATATCTGTGTGGAAAGTGAACATTCGGCTATGTCAGCTTGTATCGGAGCAAGTGAAGCAGGATCCCGAACGTTTACTGCAACATCCTCTCATGGGTTATTATTGATGCATGAGATGCTCCATTGGGCTGCATTAGCGCGGCTTCCAATCGTTATGTGTAATATTAACCGTGTTATTGGACCCGGTTGGAATATCTGGACAGATGAAAACGATGCAATTTCTCAACGAGATACCGGATGGATTCAATTTTTTGCAAGTAGTACTCAAGAAATTTATGATACCCTTATTCAAGCCTTTAAACTCGCTGAACGATCTGATATACTTCTTCCAGTGATGATTAGTCATAACGCTTTCATCTTATCACATACATCTATGCCTGCTGAGATTCCAACTCAAAAAGAAATAGATGATTTTCTTCCACCATATAAACCAACTTGGAAACTTGATGTGGATAATCCAACAACCCAGGGGAATATCATAGGAACAGAGCATTATGAAAAAATTAGAAAAGCAATGCAAGAAGCACAAGTAAACGCAAAAAAAATCATTCCGTCTATTGCAAAAGAATGGAAGGAAACATTTGGTCGAACACATGGTGGCTTACTTGAGTATTATCATTGTGACGATGCTGAATACATTCTTATTGCTATGGGTGCGATTGGTGCGGAAAGCAAAGAAGCAATCAATAATCTTAGAAGTGAAGGATTAAAGATTGGTCTTGCAAGATTACGAGTGTTTCGACCATTCCCAAATGAAGAGATAATCAAATTAAGCAAAAAAGCTGAGCTTATCGTCATCGATCGGAATATTTCTGTTGGTTCAGGGGGAGCTGTGTTCAATGAGATTAAAGCTGCATTGTATGGTGAATCTGATGGAAAAGTGACTGGATTTATTGCTGGTCTTGGTGGAAAAGACGTTCCTTATGGCGATGTAGAAAAGATGTGTAAGAAAGCGATCAAGGGAAAAGCAAAACAGCAAATATGGTATGGTTTCAAGGAGGAGGCATAAAACATGGCATTGAAGGATTTACCTATTGAAGAACATGTTATTCAAGGAAATGCGGCATGCCCAGGATGCCCTGCAACACTCGGCCTTCGTATTGTGTTAAAAGCTCTTGGGAAGAAAACAATAATGGTTGTTCCCGCTTGTTGCACAGCAGTTATTCAAAGCTTGTATCCGTATACTTCCTTTGACATTCCAATTATGAACATTGCGTTTGAAGCAGCTGCTGCTGGTGCATCTGGTGTGGAAGCGGCACTTCGAAAACAAGGAAAAGAAGATATTAACGTACTGGCTTGGGCTGGTGATGGAGGAACGTATGATATTGGTCTTCAAGCATTATCTGGTGCCATTGAACGAGGAACGAATTTCATTTATGTTTGTTATAACAATCAGATTTATTCAAATACAGGTATTCAACGAAGTGGTGCGACACCAATGTCTGCTTGGACTACTACCACGGTTGCTGGAAAAACAGAGTTTCAAAAAGAAATGGGTGAAATTATTCAAGCACATCATCCACCATATGCAGCGCAATCAGCAGTCAGTGAACCAGAGGACTTGTATAAAAAAGTGGAAAAAGCTAAATCCATTAAAGGACCAAAATACATTGAAATCCTTGCACCGTGTCCACCTGGTTGGCGATTTAGTATGAATAAAACAGTAAGTATGGGAAAACTTGCGATTGAAACTGGTGCATGGACATTATGGGAATATGAAAATGATGATGTCGTGTTTAATGGAAAAAGTAAGTTACTTCTCGAAGAGAAAATTGAACCAAAACCGATTGAGGAATGGTTAAAGTATCAAGGAAGATTCGAACATCTCTTTGTTCCAAAGCGAAATGAAAAAATGTTACAACGAATTCAAGAGCATACAGATGCTCAGTGGAAACGATATCGAAAAAAATACTTATAAGTGAACAGTATTAATCGATTTGATACTATGGAGTGTGAGAATAACGTGGAGGCGATAGCACATGATTTTAAAACAAATGCTCAAACAAAGCCTCCCCCTGCTCATACTATGTGGTATCGGTGGTGTGTTCACCGGTAGTATTCTTGGTTCAATGGTAGATATTTTTTATCGTATTCCAGGGTTACTTGTTGTTATTCCCGGTATTATCGCATTGCGTGGTAATATAAGTACCGCGTTTGGTTCCCGTCTTGGTTCAGCGTATCATCTTGGGTTAATCAATGCGGAAAACATGTGGAATGATTCATTAAAACAAAATGTAATCGGATCTTTAGTGTTAAGTATCCTAGTTTCTTTTTCAATT
The DNA here is from genome assembly GCA_964581795.1 of uncultured Thermoplasmatales archaeon. Classification (GTDB taxonomy): domain Archaea; phylum Thermoplasmatota; class E2; order DHVEG-1; family DHVEG-1; genus EX4572-165. The sequence continues at coordinate 24,011 of CAZOPW010000013.1, forward strand.
GGTCTAGTTGCCTATTTAACCACGCTAATCTTTTTTCAAATACAGGTCGATTTGATGTTTCTTTTAGGAACTGTTCTCATTGCAGGGATTGCCTCAGGTTTATTGTTAACATCTTTTACCATTTTCATTATATATCTTGTATTCAAAAGAGGATATGATCCGGATAATATTACAGGTCCAGCTCTTGCAACAGTTGGAGATATTACAACAATGCTTTGTATCTATGCGGGTGCATTACTCATGGAGGTAATCATCTAATGTATAATTGGAAGCGGATTGTGTTACATGGAGCACCATTACTTTTTTTGTGTTTACTTGTTGAAGTGCTCGTCGGACAATTATTACTGCTTAAAGAAGACGTGTTACTTTCATATTTACCGTTATTTCTTATTGCTATACCTGTAATCAACGGTGTTGGGGGTAACATTGGAAGTATTCTTGGTGCTCATATTGCATCAGGTCTTCACGTTGGTTCAATCAAGTTAAGTGTGCATGATTCAGTGATGCATGAAACGGTGATTACTGCAATTATTATGGGCACAATAACATATGCTTCCCTATCGATAGGTATTTATTTGATAGGAGTGATTAATGGATTGGCAATGAATGTAACCATGCTGTCCTTTATCTCCACTTTTCTTGCAACCGGAGTCTTGCTGATAGGTTTGCTTTCAGCAGTCAGTGTTATCACCGCCTTTATTTCATTTAAAAAAGGAATTGATCCAGATGATGTCGTCGCACCTGTAGTGACAACGATTGGCGATAGTTTTGGAATTTTAATTTTGTTTTTGTTTATTGGAGTCTGAACAAGAATGGGAAAAGAAAAACAACGACATAGAATTATAGGAAAAATTCAACGAACTCCATTATGGAAAAAAGAAGAATTTAGTGAAATCGAATATGAACCGACACCTGTCAAGGATTTGCTAACTGAAATGAAAGATATTTCTGAACTTATTATTGATTTAGCATATTCAGCGGTATTACTTCATAATCAGGATATCGCTGAGGAAGTCAGGTATTTAGAAGTACGTATGGATAAACTCAATTATGACATTCGGATCATGGCAATGATGGCAGCTCGAAGTAAAGAAGATGCTGAACAACTTGCTGGAATCCTTCAAATTGCTCAAGCTGCTGAAAAAATTTCAAACACTGCTGGAGACATTATTTTATTGATGAAGGAAAACACTGAACCAGTGCTTCCTCGAATTTTTGCTAAAGCAGATGAACGAATTTATCGGTTAAAAATCACTCAAAAGTCATCTGCCCGTAATGAAACCATTGGAAAGTTAAACATAGAATCTGAAACAGGAATGCGGATTATTGCTATCCGACGAAAAGATTACTGGATTTACAATCCACAATCAAATATTACACTTGAAGCTGAAGATACCGTAATTGCTCGAGGAAATGATGAAGGATTTAAACAATTAAATGATTTTTTCCTAGGGAAACTGGAGGATATCGAATGAACAATCCACAAGCTGAGGATGTCGTATTGGAAATTAAGGACAAATCAGAGTTAATGGTTGATTTAGCATATTCTTCCTTGCTATACAAAAATAAAAATATTGCTGAGGAAGTCTATGATCTCGAAAACCTGATTGATGAATTATATGAAAAGTTACATCGAGACATACTTGAAGACGTGGCAAATCATCGATTATCAGTGGATAGTGCGTTAACGATCATAAAACTCGCTAAAGCAGGAGAAGAAATCGCTGATGCAGCTCAAGAAATCGCTGATGTACAATTACGTGACGTGGAATTACATCCAATCATCACCATGAGTTTGAAAGAATCCGATGAAGTCCTCACTCGAGTAATGGTCAAGGAAGGTTCTGTGTTATGCGGAAAAACACTTGGGGAGTTAAAATTAGGCAGTGAAACAGGAATGACGGTAATTGCAATGCGACATAAGAATAAATGGTTGTATGGACCAAATAAAAAAACGAAAGTTGATACCGAAGATATTTTATTCGCAAAAGGACCTGAAGATGCTGAAAAACATCTACAGGATCTTGCTGAAGGAATAACTTCGGAAATCTAAACGCAGTATATTTATTGCGTTGGTTTTAGTAATCGAGCACCGTTTGTATCAACAGTTGTATGTATTACAGTTGCCTGTTTTGTTAGTAAATTAATGATTGCTGAATTGTTTCCAATAATAAAAACTGAATGACCAAGCATGCACATGCTTGCTAGTGTCTGTTCATTGAGATCTTTTAATACATCAAGAATTGGTTTTGGTGCAAGACCACTTTCTTTTGTAAAATAATAAGAATATTTCATTATTGATTGAACAGAGGGTTTAGTAGTTACCTGATCGGTGCAATAAGCTCCAATTGTGGAAATTTTTTCTATTGTTTTATTGTTTGTAAGAATTTTACGAGTTGAAATACTACCGGGAAAGACACCAAGCGTGATGTCATGATGTTCATTTATTTTTTGAATATCACCAAATGGAGGGATACCAGGTTTTTTTCTAATCTCAAAACCACCAATGGCTGCAGTACAAACATCTCCCAAACCCGTGTGATATGATACTTCTGCAAGATGAGCTGCGTGAACTGCTTCACTCCGAGGTTTGTCTAATAAATATGCTACTGCAAGACTGGAACTTAATGCACTTGCTGCGCTCATCCCAAATCCTTGACCCATCGGTAAATCCAAATTGATACTGGCCTCTACATACACTTGTTCTTTTCCAATAAGAGTTTTTATCGCTTTAGTAGTCACCGGAAACTTGCCCTGTTTTCCATTGACCTGAATATGAATTTTTTGTTTCTCAAGATTTTTCAATTGTACGTTTACTGTTGCTCCATGAGATATACATACCCCTGCACCTCTAGATCCAATCTGATTAACATCATTTGATTCTGTTATAGGTTGAAAAAAACCAGAAATATGACCCGGTGCAAAAGCAGTCACAGTTTTCATTTCATCACTGATGCAAGATAGATCATTATTTGTGTTGCAATATGATCTTTTGAACCCATATATTCTGTTATTTGATTTGAAGAATCAACAATCCAAACTGTTTGCTCTGTCGAATCAATACTAGAAAGGGTATTTGCAACCACTGCATCTAATGGAATTGAATTTAAGAGTTGTTTTGCTTTTTCTATAGACTCTTTTTTTGATTCAGCTAATTTAAAACCAATGATTTTATTTGCTAAAACTTTTTTTCGAAGAATTGGAAGTATTTTCTCTGCGTTATGACATTGAATAACTAGTTTATCATTAGTTGAACTTATTTTTCCTTGGTATTTATCTGGTATATAATCAGCTAATGCAGCACACACTATGACAACATCAAATGAATTAGAATCTGATTGGGAAATCAATTTTTTAACATCTTCAATAGTATGAAACCGTCTTATCTGAAGAAATGATGGAATAGGGATTTTACTTTGTCCATACCATAAACTAACGTCTGCACCATGATAAAACGCTGCCGTTGCAAGAGATAGTGCGGTTCTTCCCGAACTCATATTCGTTATGCATCGAACCTCATCAATTGGTTCCGCCGTTGAACCACCTATTATAAGAATTTTTTTTCCAGTAAGTGATTTCGGTCCAATTCGGTGAATAACACTTGCTACAATTCGATCATTACTTGCTAATTTTGCTTTATTATCTTTAAAAAAAGGATCAACAAATTCGATCCCTTGTTGTTTTAACTTCTCAACGTTTTCTTGAACGATATCATGATCATACATTGATAGGTGCATTGCGGGTACAATAATTATTGGCCGATGTGATCCAATTGCTGTTGTTGCAAACGTAGTAACCGCAGTATCATCAATACCTAACGCAATTTTAGAAATCGTGTTTGCTGTGGAAGGAGCAATTAATACTAAATCAACTGGGTCTTCAACGCGACCACAAAACCGAACATGTTCAGTATCACCAGTTAACTCAATGATTGGTTTTCTACCGGTTGCAAACCACAAAGCATCCGGATGTATAATCTTGGTAGCAGCTTGAGTCATCACAGGTATAACAGTTGCTCCATGACGAATAAGTTCACGAGCTAATCGTATGGTTTCAACAGCAGCAATACTACCTGTTACTGCTAAAACAATCCGTTTTTGTTCTAAAAGATTACTTTTATTCCCTCGAATTTCATCAGCAGGATGCATACCTGATTACCAGAACGTTAAGTTTTAAACTTTTTTATCGAACAACTAACACACTCGTTCCAGCATACCGAACGACTTTATCAGTGACACTTCCTAAAAGAAATCTTCCTTCTTTTCCATATCCTTTGTATCCAAGAACTATCATATCAGCACCATGTTTTTTAGCTGAAAGAAGAATTTCATCAGCAGGATCTCCTGATTCAACAGCAACACTAACTTTACCGACAGATGGTTCATAATCCTTGGCGATATCACCAAGGGATTCCATCGCTCGTTCCTTAAAACTACCAGATTGAACAATAGAACTCATATCAATTGTTGGCAATAACATTTTGGTAAATGATGACTGCGTTAATTCTGCAGGAATAACCGTTAATAATACAAGCTCATCCTCAGGTAGTGCTGATTGAATTGCGACTTCGATTGCTTTTTTTGATGCATCTGACCCATCATAGGCAACAAGTAATTTTTTCATAGATATCTACACACTAGAATTCAACTGCTGTTCTAAAACATTTCGTCATTTAAAAAAAAATTGAATCACTTACATAAATATTCTAAGAAATCTGATAAAGGCATTCCATTTTCCCAGCGCATAATATAATTACCATTTGAACTCTGATCAAGTACGGGTAATCGTTGATGAAGTATTCGGAGCCTTCCCTGAAGTTTCCTATGATCTACAGTGAAGATTCTCCAAGAATCTCCTCTATGACGTTTTAATCGAAAGGCATACAATGGAAGAGTTAATGTTTTTTCACATAATGCTTTCATTGATTCAGCTTGTTTTTGAAGTTTACCCGCCATGCTACTAAAATGAAGTGTTGGACTGCTACTAGTCTTTATTTCCACTAGAAACGAGACATCTCCACGAACAGCAACAAGGTCAACCCCAAGTGAACCCGCTGCTCGTATCACTGCAAATGGTTTATTCATCACCCGGAAATAATTTTCCCTTTCCATAACACTACATGATTTTGTTATCTTATGAAGAAAGGGTTCATCTGCTTCTAAGATACTTCTAAACTCACGCTCATATTGGCTCCCATTCATCCTGCAACAGAAATAATCAATAAGGCGAAAGGTTTTAATGGTTCCGATAAATAGACCCCGGCTAAAAACATACAATAATTGTGTGTAAGAAGGAAAAAGTAATGGCAAAAGGAAATGTAATTGTACGGGAGGCCATGAAAACTAACCCAGTCATTGTCTCTCCTGATATCACCGTTCAAGAAGCTGCGGCGTTAATGAGATCCCATAAAGTTGATTCATGTTTTGTTGGATCTGAAAAACCACTTGGAATTGTTACAGAACGAGATATTGTAAGAAAAGTCGTTGCAGAAAACATTCATCCAAGTGACATTACTATTGATAATATTATGACAACACCCATTGTTGTAATAAATCCATTTGCATCTTTACAAGATGCATTGCAAATGATGAAACGATGTAACGTCAGACGATTACCCGTTATTGAACACGATCGATTGATTGGTGTTATCGCCCATGAAGATATTTTACGAATTACTCCAGTTTTAAAAGAGATATCTCATGAATGGTACGCAATTAGTCAACGCGATGAATCCTATTATAAAAAACAGGTTTTTTCTGGTATTTGTGAAGATTGTGGAACACTTTCAACTCAGCTCCGCAATATTGATGGACGCTTACTCTGTGAAGACTGTATTGATGCTTTAAAATATGAATAATAAAAAGAAATGAATTGTGAGGTGGCTAGGTATGAAGGTAAAAGATGTGATGACAACTGAGATTATTAGCGTCGATAAAGATGTTGATTTAAAATATGTGATGAAATTAATGAAAAAACATGATGTGACCAAAATTCCAATTCTTGAAGAGAAAAAACTCGTTGGTGTGGTCACAGATAATGAAATCGCAAAAAAATTAGGAGCGATTCGAAATCGGGGTGTTCCCGCAGCTCGATTACATGCATCTTCTGTTATGGAAAAAGAAATTGATATAGTTCACCAAAATGATAATCTTTCAAAGATTCTAAGAAAAGTTGGTCAACCAGGTCCAACTATTCTTCATGTTTTGGAAGGAGATGACCTTGTTGGTATTGTTACGAAAGCGGATTTGTTACCACTTGTGAAAAGTACGAAGGAAGTTGGTGAAATCATGCATACTGAAATTCATTCAGTTTCTCCTGATGATCGAGTGATTCATGCTCGTCGACGAATGATTGATGAAGATGTTGCTCGCCTACCAGTTATTAATAATGGTATTCTTATTGGAATGATTTCTGATATTGATATCGCGTTTTCACTAGCTAAAATCAAAAAATTATTTCCGCTAGGGAAACAGAAACATCAGCTGGATGAATTACTTGTAAATGATGTAATGAAAACACCAGTAATTTCTGCTGAATCTTCTAAGAAGATTAAGGATATAGCTGAATTGATGATGGAACGTCAAATTGGATCAGTTCCTATTACTGAAAATAAAAAAATTGCGGGAATTGTTAGTCGAACTGATTTGTTAAGAACAATTAACCTTAACGAATAATGAGTTCCTTTTTTCCCATTTTTTAAATTCATGCAAATTTTTATTATTTATAAACAAGTTAACAGTTGTCATGAGTTATTCAATCCCTTCAGATGAACAAATAATTTCTGCACTACGGAGGGTGATGAAGAAAGCTCATATCGTACAAACTCAACGACATCTTAAAGATCTTGTTTTAAATGAATTACAAAAGGAGAATCAATCTTTTCGCTTAACTCCACAACGGTTACGAATTTTGGCGTTGAATAGTTCTTTTGTAAAAGTTGAAATACATTCTCGAGAGGGAAATCCAAAGAAATCCTTGCATCGATGTCCTGTGTGTCAACATCGATTAAAACAAGTGAAAAACTTAACGATTTGGGGTGGAATTGTTACTATTGAACTACAGTGTCCACACTGTGGATATTGGACGGGAAAAAAGAAACGAATTCCTACACGATATATTTTTCAATATAAGAAAAAATGAATTTTTCAATCCTAAATAAACGAATTTTCACATGTACAATAATTTATTTCTATTTCAATCTTTAATTACTATAAATGATCCTAAGATGAATGCATCAGTTGAATAGGTTGTCATATTAGCATTCTCTGCCGAACAAAAAACCATGATTGAAATTGTACCAAATCCAAAACAATTATGATGAAATGAAATCGTTTTGCATTCATTAGGAATCAATTTAATAGATTTATTTTCATAAGGGTAATCAATAAAACCGAAAAATCCACCTTGTATTGAAGCTGAAAAAGTAACACCTTCAGTTTGAATATTTCCCGAATTTGAAATTTCAACATGCATTTTTCTATCTGCGACTGAAAGGTTGTCGATATTTAATATCGCTCCTTCTATACGAATAGGAAAAGTTGTTAACTTCTCACATTTTAATCCATGGATATCCATAGATCGTAATGTAATAAGATAATGACCAGGTTGATGCCATTGATGAGAAATGATGTGAACTTTTCCTGAATTCATAAAATCTGTTGTTTCAACATTTCCATCACCCCAATCAATTTGATATTGAACTTGATGATTTTCGGGATCAATAGATGAAATATGATAAAACAAATCCTTATTCAACTCGCCCCAAGAAGAACCATTAATCCATGGGGTTTTTGGTGGGTAATTCCTTTTGTAAAAAATTGCCAAATCTAAACCATGAATTCCCACTAATAATGAATCATCATCAATTGCTACTGATGAAGGCCCCCAATCAGCGGGAAGTTTAATCTGTTGTTGCTGAAGCCAACTCGTTTCATTTTTAACAAAATAATAAAATGTCCCAGAATTTGTTCCGATAATTACCTGATTTTCATCTAATGAAATAGATTGACCAAAACGATCATGTCTTTTACAATCACTACAAATCTTATTTTGATACAACCAGTGCGGCTCATTATATTTGAATACTTGGGCAAATCCACTATCTAAACATATTGAACCAACAACAAGAATATTATTATCTAAAGCCATAGAATAACCAAAGTTATTAACGATTTCGTTTGATCTTAGTTTCTGCATAAACTTCCATTTAACGCCATTTTTCCTATAACAATAGACAACACCCACATTCGTAGAGGTAAAATTATCATCTCCTATTGCACTAATAAAAGCATGCGAGTCGCTGACAGCAACTGAAAAACCAAAAAAATCTTCTTCTTCGATATCTCTATGCAGAATCTTGGTTTCATATGTCCAAGTATTTCCATTAAAGCTAAAAATATGAGCTGATCCAGAATAATTTCCCAACGTATCATCCCATATAAATCCATATATTCCAAAATTATTGCTCAGTGAAACAGAGCAAAAAGGATGAATTGACATCCACCACCAAAAATTATTATATTCTAATATACCACTTTCTTTCAAGATAAATTTAGTTACCTGTTGCCATGCTGATCCAATTTTTTCAAAAAAGAATACTGCTCCATGTAACTTTAGATGAGTTTCATTGAATTTTAATGTTCTAATACATCCAAGCATGATAAATCTTTCATTTATATCTACAGAGGAAACACCCCATTCCAAATCATCCTCGATTACAATATTTGCATGATGATTCCAAGAACCATTTACTTTTTTATGAATATCAACTGAATCATCACGTGGTATTACTGCATAATCACCATAGATTGATACAGAAATACCGTAAATATGCTCGTTTGAATCTGCTTGGTCAAGTCTTAGATGCTCGATCCAATATTTAGGGTTTTCTTCATCCATATCTTGGCTTTCAATTTGTGAGAAATCAAAGTTCTGTATTAAATTTGCATTAGATAAAGAAATACCCGGTAATAGTAACATGAAAGCAATAGTTATCACCGAGATTGTTATTTTCATAATCAATTACTCACAGGAATCCCAGACTATATACTATAATCGTTTTACTCACCGGTTCAGAAATTAATCCTTTCTTATCCATCGCTTTTGCTATGATTGTAAGTTCACCAAAATGCACACCTCTAAAAGTATCAGTCCATCCATCACCTCCATCACAATCAGCGCCAGAATCATTATTACTATATTTGAAAAATACACATTTTACACCGACACCGGGTCCATCATCAGCATTTATTTGAATTTTAACATCTCCTCCAAAATATATTGATTTACCATAATCAATAACCTTGTTACCCATTAAATAAATCCCGCCATCTGGTTCTGCAATTTCTACTGTTGGAGGCATAGAATCGAAAGTATAAGTCGCCATTTTGGGATCTTCGTAATTATCGCAGATATCTACTGACCAAAAATAAATCGTATGAGTCCCTTCAGGTAATTTAAAAGGTCCAGTATAATTTTGAGTTTCACCATCATCGATTTCATAATATGTTGCTTTTACTCCCTTACATGTACCAGTATTTTCACATGGAAAATCAAATGCTATTAGTGTAACTATACCAGTTTTATCATTGAAACAACTTAACGTAAGTGGAGGTCCTTCATCAAGAGTCGCAACGACATTGTTTCCTCCAAAAAAAGAAACACTTAGAGCTAAAATAACAACAAAACATAATTTACTCAAATTATTTGTTTTCATATTATTCCCTCTAAATTACATTTATTATAACCATTTTAAAATATATAACTTTTTTTATTACAATATTAAACGTATTTGTACTTTTTCGTATCACAATTCTTAATTATATCCCATTAGTTCTTCCAATGATGATTTAAAATTATAAATTTTATTAATAAACACAAATTTTAATAAGTTTATAACCATATAATTAATACATGAAGCGTTTACAGGCGATTACTGTCCTTTTCAGCTTTATTATTCTTCTAATTCCCTCAATTTTAGGTGGAGTAATCCATGAAACTGATTCAACGTATCAACAATCCTTAATTGAATCTTCTAACTGTAATCAACAACACATTGCTACTTCCCCTGCTGGTGGGAGTCGATATAACATTCAAGGATGGGTATATGTAAATATAAAAGGAGATCCATATACTCGCGGGTATCAATATGGATATCTTATCGGTGAAGAAATTATTGATTTAATGCATCGATGGAGTAATATGATTTTAAATCATCCTAAAATCAAACCTATCCGTCCATACCTTTCAGATCAACAATACCAAAATATTGCAGCTAAATGGTGGCAATTTTGCCGAAACCTTGCAGAAAAAATGTACTGGGATGAATATCCAAATGAGTATCGAGAGGAAATGCGAGGGATTGCTGCTGGAGTAACGGATAAAGGACTAACTCTTTACGGCAATCCTCTTTCTTATAAAGATGTGCTTGCTTCTAATGAAATGTATGAAATGCTTTCAAAATTAACAGATAGAAAAATTCGAAAAAGCATTCATCCGTTACATTCATTTTTTGCTCTGATTCAACCAACTCTTTCAAAATATACAAAAACATCGTTTTCAGCTCATGAATTCGTTAACGATTTTATTCCAAAACAACAAGATGATGTAGGACATCATCATTGTAGTGCATTTATTGCTACAGGGGATGCTACAGAGCATAATGAATTAATCATAGCGAATTCAATGTGGAGTAGTGTTGATGGTGCAGGGATGTGGTGGTGGTCATATTATATTGCAATTCGATGGAATATCATTTTAGATGTAATTCCATCTGAAGGAAATCGGTTTCAAATGAGTTGTGCACCCGGATATATTTGGAGTGATCATGATTTTTATCAAAATGAGGAAGGAATCGTTTTTCTTGAAACAACAAATCCACAAGGTATCTGGACTGAAAAAGGTCTTCCACTCGCTGTCCGTGCGCGAAAAGCTGTTCAATATGCTAACTCCATTGATGATGTTATCTATTATTTAAAAACACAAAATGATGGAATTATGAATGCTGTTTGGTTAATTGGGGATACAAAAACTGGTGAGATTGCTCGGTATGAACTTGGATTATATCAAGATGCTATTATTGAGCGGACAACTAATGGATTTCAATGGTCAAGTAATAACCCCATTGATTTTTGGGTGCGTTGGGAAAAAATGGATTGGAAACTCTTTTTTAAACAAATCCTCAGTCATATTGTTTTTGGATTTGAAAATTATCAATATCATACTCCATGGTATATCCCTGCATCTCGAGATATTGCATTTGAACAATTAGGGAACAAGCACTACGGGAAGATAGATATTGAAATTGTAAAAGAAATTATGAGCACTCATCCGATTAGTACATATTCACCAGATTGTAAAATCACAAGTACTTCTCTTTTAGATCATGATGGTTTGATTGTTCATACTGGAAATCCAGGTGGTGAAACGTTATCCATGGCGTATTTCGATAGTCCTAATGTGTATTATAAACCTGTTGAACCAGTAGGATGGGTAGAAGTTTATGGACTTCCTAAAAATCATGATGTTGAAGTTATTAGAAATCAGCAATTATGTGGATTGAATCCTATTGAAACATGGACGGTTGAATTGGAGAATACATCTAATGATTTTTATTCATTTTCAACCTGTGATGACAATACTGTTTATACAGCAACTTGTTCAGGTAATCTTTATGCTGTTTCAGCAGAGGATGGTGAAATTTTGTGGTCAAAGAAGATAGGAGATGATGTCACTAAACCGGTTGTATCTGATAATCAGTTATTTATTGGATCAGATGAAGGATTAACAAATATTGATCTTGGCTGGCTAACATCAAAGACAAAAACAGTTGGTGATATCGAAAGTGTTCCAATCATTCATGAAAATGTTATTTTTGTTGGAGTTAAGTCAGGAAAAGTAATGGCAATTGATCAGGATACCGGAATGGTTTTGTGGGAATATTTTGTTGATGGAATCCCATTTCTTTCTAACGTAAAAAATGATCTATTTATTGTTTCAGCAGGAACTACAATGTATGCTTTTGATTGTAATTCCGGAAAGATTCTATGGATGAAACAATTAGAGGGTTTGTGCTTGAGTAAAGCGATTCAAAATGAGGGGCAAGTGTTTGTCGGAAGTTGGGATACAGATCTGTATGCATTAGATCAATTGACTGGTGAAGTATTATGGACTTTTGATACAGGTTGGGGTATTGAAAGTACACCAGTTGTCGATGAAGATACTGTATTTTTTGGATCTCATGATCAAAACGTGTATGCATTGAATAGAAGTACTGGGGAAATAAAATGGGTGTCAACGTGTAATGCTGGTATTCACACTAGTCCTCATTTATGGAATGATTCGATACTAATTGGTTCTGATGATGGACGATTATATCGACTTGAACGTGATACTGGAACGTTACTCTGGTGTTTTGATCCTGGTCGATCAATTCAAGGTCCTACTCGAAATTATGAGACGACTCCTATTCGATCATCAGTAGCCTTTACCGATACTCACGTGATGATTGGTGCTCTTGGCAATCTGTATGCGCTCCACTAATAGGAGTTAATAAAATATATAAAATTACAAA
>CAZOPW010000014.1:0-35379 GCA_964581795.1 uncultured Thermoplasmatales archaeon
TGATATTCCAGAAGTAGGATTCATTGCCATTCTTGATGCAGACAAAGAAGGATTTTTACGGGATCATCGAAGTTTGATTCAAATCATTGGCCGAGCTGCTCGAAACGTTGACGCTAAAGTGGTATTGTATGCGGATAACATCACGGATTCCATGCAGAAAGCATTGGATGAAACCATGCGACGACGAAATAAACAAATTGCGTTTAACTTGAAACATAATATTACACCGCAAACAATTCAGAAACCAATTCCTGAAAAAACCGTGGAAATCAAGGATACCAAACATATTCCACCATCTGACATTCCTGATGTGATTATGGATCTTGAAAAAGAAATGCAGCAAGCAGCAGATGATTTGGATTTTGAAAAAGCAATCTTTCTTAGAGATAAGATTAAACAGTTAAAATATCAAATAGAAAAAAAGAGTGCTTAATGAGTTCTTAAAAAAATCTATAGCATTTGGTCTTTTTTTCTCCAATCTCCCACCAACAATCATGATTCCAATTCCAACAAAAAACATAATCAAACCAAATCCTCTAAGAATAAAACCCACTAGTGCTGGTGAGAAAAAAACAAATGCACTTATCATAACTGGAATGCAAATAGCGATAAATGCACCGAAGAATCAAAAGAGTACTACGATTCAACTATTCATTCCTCCTTCACTTATATCATATGGTTCACTTGCTGGATTCCAGTCGAATTGAATCCATGGAAGAAGATAGAACCAGGTAAAAAAAGTTGAAATAATCCCGACTTTTCCAAGTATTGGGTAAGGAATGATCCGTGGTCTATTCCAATAATTATTATACCACTCATTTTGGATGGAATGAGTCACTGCATTACGACCATTATGTTTAAAGGAGTTGTAACATATTTCATTTTCACCATCCAGCGTTACTCCCTTTACGTTGAATTTAATAGTATTGTTTCTGATTAAATTTGAACCATACCACACCCAGATACCAAGACGGTTGAATGAAATCATGTTGTTTTCAATGAGATTATTTTCTGATCCTTGTTGGGACATGTAAGCAACATAACTTCCAATGCCGATATTGTTGCTTTTTATTGTATTATTCTCAATCCTATTATTACTAGAGCTAACAAGAAAAACCCCGATTTTATTACATTTAATGAGATTATTTGTAATCGTGTTATATTCTGAATAAGAATTAATTCCTTGACAATACTGTATTGAAAAATTAGTCAAAGTAACATGGTCAGCAGTAATACTCACTTTTGTTTCAAGGTTTATATCACTGATTTTCTCTCCACCAATAACAGTGTTTTCTTTATCTTCGCCACAAAGAGTAATACTTTTATTTATCTTAACACCTTGAGTATATAATCCATTTGACACAAATACGATATCATTTTGAGACGCAGCGTTGATTCCATCTTGGATAATTTGAAATGGATGTCTGAGACTACCATCCCAAGGACCATTAGTATTAGTATCGTCTACGTAAATTAGAGTTGGTTGATTCGTATTAATTGAGTGACTTGGAAATGAAAAAAGTGGAAGAATAATGATGAGAGCTAAAAGAGACGAAATAAATTGTTTCATATGTACTAACTCATGGTAATATCATATGGTTCATCTGCAGGATGCCAATCAATCGCAAACCATGGAAGAAAGATTCCGATTGGATTATACGTTCGAATGAAGAGAACACCAAATATTACTTTTGGAAGAAAACCTCCCTTATCATCCCAATAATTGCTATCCCACTTGCTGAGTTGCAGTCCTGTTGGTGATAGCCAGGTTGTAAATTTAGCTTGTTCTATGTTTGAAACAAAATTATTTTCGGTAAAGAAATTATCTGCTGAGTATGAGACATAAGTACCTTGATCATTAGAGCTGAGCTGATTTTGTTGAATTGTATTTTCAATACTTTCTTCTAGATAAATACCTTTATTACAAGAGGTAACCATATTAACTTTAACAAGAGTTTCTTTAGAGTTATATAGATAGATGCCAACAAGACTTTCTGAAACTTGATTATTACAAATAAGGAGTTCAATGCAATTATAACACATGATGCCTTCTTGGTTTGACTGTACTATGTTATCTTGAATAATAGATCCAGATGAATTATGAATTGAGATTCCTGACCCGTTACCCTGTTCAATGATATTGTTTTTAATGATAACATCATTTGCAAAGACGCCAATATTTTCCTTTTGCCAGTCGCCTCCCTTATTTATTGAAAGATTCGTGACTAAAACGTTATCAGCATTGATTGTAAGAACTGGCGATATTCCATTACCCCTGATAATTGTCGATGATGGCTCTTCACCGATTAGAGATATTTTTTTATCTAAGATAATATTTGATTCTTCATAAGTACCAGCACGAACAAAAATGGTGTCTCCATTGGTTGATGAACCTATTGCTTCAGTAATTGTTACATAATCTGCGGACCCATCATCATCTACAATAATTGTATCACTAAATTTTTGAGCGCTAAACGGAGTTGAACAAAACAATAATGAGAAAATGAATATGATTGATAGGATGCACGCATGAGTCTGTTTTTTTTGTTTTCCTCCCATGTTTTATCACTAATTATCTAAGGGTGTATCTGATTTATAAATATTATGATTATATTTTTGTAAAAAATAAAATGTTTTTCATTTTCGATAAAAGAAGCGTTGATTTAGCATTTCAATACCAATGTTTGTAATGATCCATTGAAATAATGGAGTTTGTCAAGGAGGGTGAAGTCAGACCAAGAGGAAAACATGTCAACTCCATTTTTGGACATAAACGAATAATAATTGACTCTATGATTCTGTTGAGCGCATGATTCAATTATTCGAATTATTAAATTTGCAATTTGTCCTGAAACTCCAGTTCCTTGACCATAATCTGTAATAAAGATTACACCCTCTGGTTTGATTAGTGATTTTGCTTTGTCTAAAATTTGGATAATTGCTTGGAATGAATTAGGATGGAGGACTAAACAAATAT
Organism: uncultured Thermoplasmatales archaeon; assembly: GCA_964581795.1. GTDB lineage: Archaea > Thermoplasmatota > E2 > DHVEG-1 > DHVEG-1 > EX4572-165. Next base: position 2,978 of record CAZOPW010000014.1, read on the forward strand.
TTGCAGCATCAAATGATTTTTCTTTGAAAGAGATGACTCGAATATCATCTTTAATAAAGGTGATTGAGTCTGGTGATTTTTTTTGTGAAACAACTATCATTTCAGGTGAAGCATCAACTCCAGTTACTGAAAAACCATGATGGGAAAGCACTCTAGCTTGTGCTCCCGTTCCTGAACCAAGATCTATTATTGAATGACAATTGTATTTTTTTGCAAGCGATACTATAGAATTGTGAACACGATGTAGCACAGGGTTAAATGCTAGATCATAAAGCCAAGCAAATTGTCCTTCTCTTTCATTATTTTTCATAGAATCAAATATAGAATAATTCTTTTTATCGTTCTGGAACATGATAAAATGAATCTGTTTTACTAACTGTTCCTTCCTTTTTCATTTTTACAAGGATTTTGGATAACCGTTTCGAATCAATTTGAAGTTTCTGTTCTAATTGATACTCAGATTGTCGATCATTTAAAAGCATTCGGAGAATTTTTCCTCGAATCTGTCTATCAGACCCATCGAACTTACTTTGTTTGGTCTTTGGTTTTATGCCAGTTTTCTTACTTGTTAAATATATTGCTCCATAATCCATGAGAGCGTTATGCCAATCACGACTCCGTCCTTTTGGAAGACAACGTTCGGCTAATTGAAATAGGTCTTTATCCGATATTGATTCTTTCAAATTGAATTCATTGATAAGAATACGCCTTATATTTGTATCAACTGTAGCGATGTTTTCATTTGCTCCAAAAATCTGAATTGCTTTACAAGTGTATAATCCAATTCCAGGAAGTTTATCAAAATGATGTACTGCTTGTAATACATCTCCTTTAAACTCGTGTGCTATAACCTTGGCTGATTGGTGCAAATACATTGCTCTGCGGTTGTATCCAAGCCCCATCCATGCTTGCAACACGTTTTTGTACTCTTCATCTGCAAGTTTGTATACGGTTGGCCATTTTTTCATCCATTTTTTATAATAAGTGATAACCCTATTTACTTGGGTTTGTTGGAGCATGAATTCAGAAACTAAGATTTTATATGGATCTGTAGTATTTCTCCATGGTAAATCTCTTTTATTTTGTTTATAAAATTGAAAAATTTTATGTTGAAATGATTTAATTTTACTTTCAGATGGATTTGCCTCACCCATATTTCTTTTACACCTGATACGATTTGAAGATGTCTTACTATGTGTCTAATATGTTTTTACTTTTTGAACAAAAATTGAATTGTCTTTAAAGACGATCCAACGAAGCTTATCTCCATCTTGTAAATCAAGATTTTCCACAACTTCGGATGGGACTGTAATTCTTCTTCTAGATCCACGAATGGTAATTGCAGTTTCTGTTATAGAGATTACTTTGTCTAAATCTACTTTCATAAGGATTTTACCCAATGGTAAAAGGAAAAGAATGTTTTAAAAAGATTGTTATTTTTTCAATAGGTATTGGAATGATGGTGAGTATTGAATTATGGTAGAATGTTTATTACTTTTGCTAATGAGATAATCCCTATGAGAATTGCATATACAGGTATCACAATTCGCCATACTTTGTTTGGAAATATTCTTACTAGGTAGGGTGAAAGGATGGCAGCAATAAAACCTCCGGTAAATATGGAAGGAAACAATAGGTAATCAATGGTTAGTCCATATGATGTAATAAATATAAAGGATGCAAAACCAACAATTGAAACAAATCCTTCAGCTAATGATACAATGGCCGTTGCTGTTTTTTCATAAATCCCGGCAAATAACTGTCCCATCATTACGACGGGTCCGTAACCACCTGCACCAATCCCTTTGTTAAATCCAGCTAATAAAGCAAATCCGGTTAATAGTTTTGGTCGATATTTTGAGGTATTTGATGTTAGTCGTAACATTCCAATTAATCCCATTGCTAAAACAAGTATGGCAACATAAGTTTTGATGAATGATTTGGGAAGTTCAAGGGTAACGTAAGTTAAAATGACAGAAAAGATAATGGCAACGCAGCCAGAGATCGCAATCATTCCAGTTATTTTTGTTGTTTGATTGATTGGTCTGTGAATTGAAAAGGAAACATTTTCAAATTCATGGTGAAAATAGCTGGAAGTGAAACCAGTGATTGCTTCAGATAGTAGTAATATTGGGACGACTTGGAGGGGATCATATCCTATTAGAAATAAAAGAGGGGTCAGGCCTGTACCAAATCCCATTCCAGCAGATGAATCCATTGTTTCGAAAAGGAAGGCAAGAATGATAATCAAAGGGAAGAGTTCATACATAAGAACATCTCTGCTTCATCATTATAGTAAAAGTGCGAAAAGAAACATAAATGAGATGTAAAGTATCATTGCATAACCAATTCTTTTAATTGTTTCTTTTTTAATTTTCATTCTTTCTAAAATAGTATATTCACTATCTAAGATTTGAGCGATTTGACCAATTTTATTTATATTCTTGTCTTGATCCATTCTAATTTCCTCCATTTTTATAAAATTTATAGAAACTCAATCCTATTTATATTTATTGGTAAAATACCATTATATAATGGAAAAATACCGTAAATATTGGTTTATAACCAAATTAATAAATCAATGAAATCTGACCGAATGATACAAAAACTAAAAAGTCTATTCTAAAAACGATTATGAAATCATTACTCGAAGATAAACTCAACCTAAAATTACTTCGGTATCTTGTTTCAGGCAGAGAGGTCAGAGTTAATATTAGAGGTCTTGCCAAGGAACTCAATATGCATCGTAGTACGGTGAAAAAAAAAGTCCAATGGATGTTTGACAATACAATCATCAACCCTCCATTCTACCCCTTTCCTCAACTCTATAAAGAGTATCCATTATTAGTTTTGGTTAAAGCAGACATACCAAGAAATAATGAAACAAAAGATTTCTTTATGGATGATGCACATATATTCGCGGCATTTTCTTGCATGGAAGGACCGTACAATACACTACTCATGGAATTTTTTAAGGATTTGGAAACGTATCACTCTTGGAGAGAACAAATCGTAATAGATCAAAAAATACCAACCAGAGAACATAGAGCTCCAGCACATGCCTATATTTTTAGCAATAAACTCACTTTTAAATATGATCCAAATTGTTTTATTCATAATCTACAAAAAAAGTATAAAAAAACAGGTTCAGTTACCTTAAATAATGTTACTCTTGACGAAACAACATTTCCAATTTTTATGCATCTTATGAATGGTTCTTTCATTCAAAGAAATGATTCACATATTGCTAGAGACCTTGAAATCAATAGAAAAACAATAAAATATCGAATCGATCAGCTAATACAACAACAGATTATCTCCCCACCAAAATGTTTCTTTCCAAATTTATTCATTCCTCCTGCTTACAATCTTGTGGTTTCCATGATTGAAGTGAAACGAAATAATGAGGCTATCAAACAATACCTTTTAAAGAATAATAATATTGCTAGAGCACAAGAAACGAGTACCGGTTGTTATAACCTTTTGATTTTCTCAGCCTTTAAAACCATTGAAGACTTTTTTGATCTCGGCGAAGAAATGGTTAAAAAATTTCCACAAGATATTGGAGCAATTGAAAATACCATTCTTTCTTCCAGAATGATACATACAATAAAACCACAAAAACTCTCACTAGGATGGATTGACCGAAAACTATGGAAAATTCAACGGTCCTCAAAATAATACGACATTTTTACCATATCATAAAGTAAATAAAACTTAGAAACGTTCTCAAATCCGCCATATTCTCACAATTTGTCCATAAATTAATATAATGAATACCCATATTGTACAACAATGAAGCTGGTTTTTATAACCCAGGTATAAATATCCCTTCTAATATCGCACCCACGCATCCAAATATGGAGGAAAACCATGGCAAAAGAAGGTTATAACCCATTTAAAATGGCTCAGGAACAATTCGATAGAATTGCAGATGAACTTGAATTAGATGAAGGAACTAGAGAATTTTTACGAAACTCTCGTCGAGAATATCATTTTACTATCCCCGTAAAAATGGATGATGGTCACACAAAAGTGTTCAAAGGATTTCGTGTTCAACATAATGATGCACGAGGTCCATCAAAAGGGGGAATCAGATTCCATCCTCAAGAAACAATTGATACTGTAAGAGCACTAGCAATGTGGATGACTTGGAAATGTGCTGTTGCAGATATTCCACTTGGTGGAGGAAAAGGAGGCATCATTTGTGATCCTCACGATCTATCAAGCAATGAACAACAACAACTCTGCCGAGGTTGGATAAGACAAGTCTCCCAAAATATTGGGCCAGTACAAGATGTCCCAGCACCAGATGTCATGACCAATGCACAACATATGATTTGGATGATGGATGAATATGAAGCAGTTTCAGGGGGTAAATATCCTGGAACCATCACTGGAAAACCTGTTGAACTAGGTGGATCACTGGGAAGAACTGAAGCAACTGGGTATGGTGTTGTCTATATGCTTCGAGAAGCATTAAAAGAAATGGATGTAGACATAGAAAAGACCACTGCATCAATTCAAGGATTTGGTAATGTCGCCCGCTATGCAGCTGAACTCTATATTCAATATGGGGGAAAAGTTGTATCTGTATCCAGTTGGGATCAAGCAGATAAAAAAGCTTACAGTTTCTACAAAAAAGATGGCATTGATTTAAAGGAACTTATTGGTATCACTGATCGATTCGGAAGTGTTGATAAAAAGAAAGCAAAACAACTTGGATATGAAGTTCGTCCAGGAGACGATTGGCTTACCCATGACGTTGATATCCTTATTCCTGCAGCACTTGAAAACGCAATAACAAAAGAAACAGTAAAAGAAATTAAAAACAGTGTAAAACTTATTGTCTGCGGAGCAAATGGTCCGATCACACCAGAAGCAGATGATATCCTTGATGATCGAGGTGTTGTTGTAATCCCAGATTTTCTAGCAAATGCTGGAGGCGTAGTATGCAGTTATTTTGAACAAGTACAAAGTAATCAAAACTACTATTGGACTAAAGAGGAAGTCTTAGGTAAACTAGACAATAAAATGACTGATGCATTTTACAAGGTTTGGGAATTAGCACAACGGAAGAAGATCCGAGTGCAAGATGCTGCATACATGATCGCTATCTCTCGTGTTGTAGAAGCATGTAAACTCCGCGGTTGGATCTAAAAAATACTCGAAATGTTAAATTATGTTAGAAACAAAGGAAGAAGCAATCAAAAAAAAGATTGAGGAAATAACAGGATACAAACCAAAAGATTCAAAAAATCTTGTACTTGAAACTGGAAAACATCTACGCCCGTTTTCCATTAAAAAGATCCTGTTACTTTCTTCTTCCTATGACTATTTTTTACTTGAAGAAGAAGGACGAATTGAAAAGCTCTTCCATCAAATATATCCAAAGGAGTTACCTCTTCAACCTCCAGAAATTACTCATGTAGAATCCGCTAACGAAGTTGAAGAATATTTAGACAATGACCAATTTGATTTATTAATTATTTTTAACGACCCTCAAAAGATTTCATTATTATCCTTTACTCACTCAATTAAGGAAACTCATCCAAATCTACCCATTGTGTATCTAGCAAATCATACTGCACAACTTAATTCACTCATAGAAAAAGATAACTATGAAACAATTGAGCGAGCATTTACCTGGAATGGAGATGGATCAATTTTATTAACGATCATCCAACTGTTTGAAGATCAAACTAATATTCAATCCGATCCCTCTGGTGAAAACAAAGAAATCATTTTACTTATCGAAGATGACATTCAATATTATTCATCGTATCTTCTAATGATATATGAAGAATTATGGAAGTATACGAATGATCTCATGCATGATGATCTTACTCTTATTCAGAAGAATAGGAGATATCAACGGAGACCATTTATTTTACACACTACTGACTTTGACGAAGCAAAAGCATTAGTTAACCAATACACAAATCACTTACTTTGTATAATATCGGATAATAATACGAAAAATAAAAAGGACAACGCAGGAATTGACCTAGCTCAAAAAATCGAAGAATTAAAACCAGATTTACCAGTTATTATTCAATCATCAGAACCAAACCAGTTAAAAAAACTACCAAAAAATACTGAATTCATTTCAAAGCAAAATAATCAATTGCAAAAAAATATTAGAAAACTAGTCTCAGAGAGCTTAGGGCCTACCAAATTACAAATACCTTATAGCGAAGGAACAAAAACGATTAAAACATTGGATGAATTTGAAAAATTCTTTCTCAATAACCCTGCAACAACTTTTAGTTCAATAGTACAAACTAATATTATTTCAAAATGGCTTTTTGGTCTTCAAGAAAAAGAACTGGCTACTAATATTAGAAAAATCGAGGAAAACGAAGATTCTCTTTCTCGCTTTCATCAACAAATCATTGACACAATAGAAGAATACAATTATTCGCTTCATCAGGCTACCGTTACAGATTTTTCAAGAAAAACCCAAGAGCCACACGCAAATATACATCGAATAGGTAATGGATCCTTAGGGGGGAAAGCACGAGGATTGGCCTTTTTGGCTAAAATTTTATCAAAATATATTACTGATGAAATGTTTCCAAATCTTAAAATTACGATCCCCCGGACCATTGTACTTTCAACAGAAATATTTGATGATTACATTGAACAAAATGATTTATCTTTAGAAGATCTTTTTTCATTATCCGATGAACGAATCGCTTCACATTTTCTAAAAGCAAATCTTCCACCAACAATCCTTGGTGATTTACGGTCATTTGTACGAAATACCCGAAAACCCTTAATCGTACGATCATCTGGTATGCTTGAAGACTCGTTATTTCAACCCTTCGCAGGAATCTACGCTTCAGTACTGCTTCCAAATGAATCATGGGAAACAGATTTACGTTTCCAGGAAGTATGCAACTCCATTAAATACGTGTACTCATCAACATATTTTTCCAAGGCAAGAACCTACATTCGATCCACTCCAAAGCATATTGCTGATGAAAAAATGGCTATATTATTACAGGAAGTAGTTGGTCAGAAACATGGAAAATATTTTTATCCAACTGTATCAGGAGTAGCTAAATCATATAATCATTATCCAGCGGGGCCATGTAGTCCAGAAGAGGGAATAGTCTATTTATCTTTAGGTTTAGGGAAAGCAATTGTAGATGGTGGTTCAAGTTATTGTTTCTGTCCAAAAAGACCAAAAACACCACTATGTGGTACACCAAAGGATTTTCTACCATATGCTCAAAAGAAATTTTATGCAATCGATTTAACGAGTTTTTACAAAACAATGGGTGATCATGAAGAAAATTCTTTAGCTCATTTAGATATTGATATTGCTAAAAAACATGGTACTCTTGATCTCTTAGCTTCAACTTATTCTCATCGGGATGATCGATTGTATCCTGGAATCGAGGAGGGCGGATATCTTGTTATCAATTTTGCTCCACTACTTCAGTTTGATACAATTCCTATAGCAAAAGCGATGGAACTTTTATTATCTGTAAGTGAAATCGCGCTTGGGTATCCTGTTGAAATTGAATTTGCATTGAATATTTCCCATGAAGGAGAAGAATCCGCAGAATTAATAATTTTACAGATTCGAAATATGATGCCTCCTTCTGAAACAGAGGATGTTAATCTTAGTGATTTCAGAAAAGAAGATGTGGTTTGTTATAGTGATAATGCACTTGGTAATGGAACAATAACTGATATTAAGGATATTGTGTATATTAATCCTGAAACATTTGATATGGGACAATCTCAACAAATCGTACCACTTTTAAGAGATATTAATCTCTCGCTTATGGAAATGCAGAAACCATATTTGCTAATTGGCCCGGGAAGATGGGGATCAGCAGACCCATGGTTGGGTATACCTGTCATTTGGAGCGATATTGCTGGTGCAAAGACAATCGTGGAAACACCACTAAAAGAAAAAAGCATTGAGCCTTCACAAGGATCACATTTTTTCCATGACATGGTTTCCTCTCAAGTTGGTTATCTCATCACTCAATCCAAAAAAAGTATTCTTAATTGGAAATATCTATTTTCACTTCCAAAAGTATTTGATGAAAAGTCAGTATGTCATGTAAAAACTGATAGTCCATTGTCTGTACATTTAGATGGAAGAAACAGAAAGGGTATCATCGTAAAAGATAAAAAATAAAATCAAAAATAAAGTAGGAAAGTCGTCTTATGCCTCCTTCGAAACGTACTTCAAAAAGGAATAGAATTGGTTTTACTGGTTCTAAAAAAAGTGAGATTCAGCAATTACGAGAACGAGAAAAAGAACTTAATTGTTTATACGGATTAACAAGGGTTGTTCGAGATAAGAACATATCCATAGATGATGCATTAGAAAAAATAATCGAACTCATTCCTCCATCATGGCAATATCCTAATATCACTTGTGCTCGAATTAAGATTGATGGAAAACATGTAGAAACAAGTAACTTCAAAGAGACAGAATGGAAACTCACTAGTCCAATAAAAGTAAATGATGAACCGATTGGGAGCCTTGAAATTTTTTATTTAGAAAAAAAACCATCGGCAGATGAAGGTCCATTTTTAAAACAAGAACGATGGTTGATTGAAGCAATTACCGATTTACTCGGTCGATTTTTTGAAGAAAGACAAATCAAAGAAGAACTTGAAGAACATAGGAAAAAACTTGATCATGTCGAAAAGATCATGAAAAAAGAAAAAGAGGAAACCGTTGATGAAAAGAAACCTTCCGAAAAACAGAATTGGGAAGTTATCATTGAACTCTTAGTAAAAACGGATCCTCGAATTCTCCTTAGGATCACTAGAAAGATGATTTATCATCTTTACCCATATGAAAGTAAGCAAATCAATTATTTATTTAGCAATATTTGTCCTGTTGACCGGGATGCCGCAAGTCAACAATGGTGTGGAATAAATATGCCAAATCCTCGTCAGGACATTGAATCTTTAAAACAGGTTCAGAATTATGTATTTGAACTTGCTCGTAAACATCTTTCTCCAGAGGAAATATCTACTCTTTTTCATACATGGATGAAGCAAGATAAAACAAGACCATTACTTTTAACCTCGCAAAAAGCAGGAGTTCCATTAGTAGAAATAACTAATGAACTCATCAGGTTTTTTGATAAAGCAGAGGAATTAACAACACTTGCTCCAGAAGATGAAATGAGTATTAAAACAGCTTTAATTCGGCGTTTTTTTACAGACCGATTGGAATATGTGAATGTTGCAAAGAATTTTATGGAAGTAAAAGATTTTGTTCCCTTGTTAAAACATGTCATTGGACCGGCTCAAGGAGCTGGAAAACTTGGAGGGAAAACTTCTGGTGTGTATCTTGCAAAAAAAATCATTGAAAAGGAAAAGGGAAAAAACGAACATCTAAAAGAAATTGAATTTCCAAAAAGTTGGTATATTTCTTCAGATACAACTCAAAATTTTATCCATTACAATGATTTAGATGAAGTATTTCACCATAAATATCTTAATCCTGAAGAAATTCGTCAAGAGCAATTATTCTTAGAACAAATCTTTAAAAATGCAGTGTTTCAACCTGAAATTATAGAAGGGTTGCGTCGAATCCTTCATGACATTGATGATAAACCATTAATTGTTCGTTCTTCGAGTTTACTAGAGGATAGCTTTGGTGCTGCTTTCTCTGGAAAATATAAGAGCCTCTTCGTTCCAAATACTGGTACAGAGGAAGAACGGTTGGCTGCATTAAGTGATGCTATCGCAGAAGTATATGCGTCAACGTTTGGCCCCGATCCAATCGAATACCGAAGAGAACGCGGGTTGCTAGATTTCAGCGAAGAGATGGGAATACTTATTCAAGAGGTTATTGGAACACATATTGGACCTTATTTTATGCCAACATTTGGTGGTGTTGCATTTAGCCGTAATGAGTTCCGGTGGTCTCCACGTATTCGTCGAAGAGATGGTGTAGTGCGACTAGTTCCAGGTCTTGGTACCAGGGCAGTTGACCGAGTTGGAAATGATTATCCTATCCTTGTTTCACCAAATCGACCAGAATTACAAGTGAATACATTGGTCAATGAAAAAATAAAATATTCACCTCAATTCATGGATGTTATCAATTTGGAAACTGGTGCTATCGAAACCGTAGATGTTTTTGATGTGTTTAAAAAATATGGCGACTCATTCCCTGGGCTTGATAAAGTAGTAAGTGTGTATAAAGGGGATCATTTGTCTTCACCTCAAAAGATGATTTTTGATCCAGCAAGTGCTGATATGGTTGTTACTTTTGATGCATTATTTGAAAAAACACCTTTTTTAAATCAAATTAAAGCCTTATTACAAGTTCTTGAAAAAAATATTCATACTCCTGTTGATATTGAATTTGCTTCTGATGGAAAAAAAATTTATTTGTTACAATGTCGTCCGCAAAGTCAATCACTGGATATTGAGCGAAAGCCTATTCCGAAAAATGTTCCTCAAAATCATAAACTTTTTTCTGCTAATAAATATGTGACCACGGGTCAAATTGAACATATTGAATACATTGTGTATGTCATCCCAGAAGCATATACCGGTCTTGAAAATCGTGAAGATATGAAACTAGTCGCTGAGATTGTCGGTAAATTGAACAGTGAACTCCCAAGACGAAAATTTATTTTGATGGGCCCAGGTCGTTGGGGGAGCAGAGGAGATATCAAACTCGGTGTCCCTGTTCAATATGGTGATATCAACAATTCTTCACTTCTTGTTGAAATTGCCAGGGAAAAAGGAGATTATACACCTGAACTTTCATTTGGCACGCATTTCTTTCAGGATTTAGTAGAAGCAGATATTAAATATTTGCCCCTTTATCCAGATCAACCAGATGTGATTTTTAATGAATCATTGTTGTTAGGTGCTGATAATCACTTAGAAGATATTATATCTGATGATAAGGATTTAGTAAAAAAAATGAATGATGTTGTTCGTGTTATTCGAGTTGATGAGATAATCGATGGTGGCTCGCTCTCAGTTATTATGGATGGGGAAGTAGGAAATGCACTTAGTTTTTTAAAACCGCCAGATCACTGGAGTTGGCGGATGAAAAAGATACATGAAATTGCTGGACGCCTTGATCCTCAAGTATATGGTGTTAAATCATTGTACATTGTTGGGAGTACAAAAGATGGAAGTGCAGGACCGGCTAGTGATATCGATTTAATCGTTCATTTTAATGGGTCAGAAGAACAAAAAGAAAAACTTAATGATTGGTTTGAAAAATGGGATAAACGATTACGGGAAGAAAATAAGGAACGTACAGGTATTGATACTGACGAAATTCTTGATGTTCACTTTGTAACTGATGAGGATATCAAAAATGAGACTCCCTGGGCAACTCATATAATCTCTAAATATGAATCAGCACGTAAAATACCGTTGAAATAAATGTGATGCAGGTAAATTTTCTTTAATAAATTAATGGTGGGAATCTGTATTTAGGGTGGTTTTTAAATAGTTATACCATTCATCACTGCAAGTGCGCATTTGTTTTTTTAATTTTATTAGATTACTACATGAGTATTCGTAATAGTAACCACCTTTTTCCATAGTTTTTATATTTCTAATGCAAAATCCACTCTTTGTTAATCGTTGTAATGATCGGTAAATAGTACTTCTTTCTTTTTTCAGTTGTTTTGCAACTTGTTCTACATCACAATTTCCTTTGTTTTTTAGTGTTTGATAGACTTCAATATCTGAATGTGAGATAGTGGAGATACCTTTTAGGATGTCCAAGCATGTAGGTTTCTTTTGTTTCATACTTTTTTCATGTGACATCGTGACTATTATAATGTGTTTTGGTTTATAATGGTTGTGTAAGATTTCTACACAAACATTTACGATGTGCTTTGAATATTTAAATAAGATTATTATATGAAATTTTAAATTCATATGAATGAAGAAAAAAGTTCATATATTATAACATTCTATTTCATATAAAAAATGATGTATCTATTCAAAAAAAGTGATTAAAAGGTGAAAAAATGTCAGATCAACTTATCAACATCGTTGTATCAACATTCAGACTTACAAAAACTGATGCGGAAATTCTAAAAGCACTTATCCAACAAAAAAGCGGACTACTCATTTCGGATCTAACAAGGACCATTCAACGATCTGAACGAACAATCCGTCAAAGAATAAAAAAACTTCTCGATCATGGTATACTTCAAAAGAAAATCGAAATCCAAAAAAACAAACGACTCGCGTATAGATACAATATAAAATCAAAACAAACATTGATTTCAAAATCCAAACAGCACTTATTAAACAAAGTTGGACAACTCAATGAATTAGACTAGAATGCTTTTCATTTCTTCATCATAAAGTACTATACAACTATGGATAATAAAAGGGAGTGGATCTATGGATACCGTAACAACCCTGCAGACACTGCGGGCTACAATAGGTAATCCAGCATCAAGGGCAATCATTAGAGAATTATCACAATATTGCCTTACATGCAGGGAAAATAGAATCGAAGTTGCATTGGAATTATACACCGGTTTAAGAACAACAGCATGTTTTAAATGTAGACTAGCTGAAAAAGCTCTTTCTCCACTACTTTCTCAAGGATCGAAAGCATTTGGTGTTTCAAAGACAGATCTGAAAGACAAATTTGCTGATGCATCTTGGCGAAAGGCACTTGTCAATGTTATTAATGGCATTGGAAACTTCGGTGTTCACCGACCGTTTGTTCCGGGATCGCCTTTCTTAATTGTTTGGGATATAACCTATGCCTGTAATCTAAATTGCAAACACTGTTATGCAAATGCAGGTCAAAAACTCAAAAATGAACTATCAACAGTGGAAGCAAAGCAAGTTATTGATCAATTGGATAAATCATCAGTTCCCATCATTGCTTTTTCAGGTGGTGAACCATTAGTTCGGCAGGATATTTTTGAATTAACAAAGTATGCTCATGATAAAGGCATTTATGTTGCAATTGCCACAAACGGTACACTCATAAGTAAGAAAAAAGCTCGGGAAATGAAGCATGCAGGAGTAGAATTTGTTCAAATTAGTCTAGATGGAAGCAATGCAAAAACTCATGATACCTTTCGAGGAATAGATGGAATATTTGAAAAAACTGTGCAGGGAATCAAAAATGCAGTCTCAGAAGAATTTTTTGTAAATGTTGCTACAACTGCAACACAAAATAATTATCGAGAAATACCTGACATTATTAATTTATGCAAAGATCTTCATGTCAAATGGTTCATGATGTATAATTTTGTCCCCACAGGCAGAGGAAAATTCATCTCAAACAATGATCTCAGCCCAGAACAACGTGAGGAATTACTTACCTATCTATGGATGGAACTGAAAAATGAATCGGATATCAATGTACTATCAACCGCACCACAATATGCTCGTGTTGCGATGCAACATGAACAATCAAAAGACAAAAAGGTAATACCTACTCATTTTTACAATACTGAACTTTCAGATAAATTGGTCAATTTAGCTGAATTTATAGGAGGGTGTGGGGCAGGAAGATTTTATATGGCTATTCGCCCAAATGGCGATATCGAACCATGTGTGTTTTTTCCTTTGAAATTAGGAAATATCAAAACAGATGATTTTGAAACCCTATGGAAGAATAATTCTATACTTAAAAATCTACGTAACAAGGATTGTGAAAAAGGTAGATGTGGATCATGTCATTATAGATATTATTGCGGTGGATGTAGAGCACGAGCCTATGGGTACTTCCATGATTATCTAGCAGAAGATATTGGTTGTGTTTACAACAAAGATTTGTTTTATAAACATTTATCAGAAACCAAAAAATCAGAATAAGTTTCAGTATCTTATCTAATATTTTTGGTTTTTTAAAAATTTGAATGTATCATAATTATAAAAAAGGAGTTACTCTATACAGGATGCACATCAATGGGATGGTGAATCTTGGCGATGGAACCACATTCAGAAGAAGAATTGCAATATTTACGCTACCTTATACGAAAATATGTACCAGGTCTAAAAAGTCAGGGTAGAGAAATGCCTACGGTAATGTTCAAAGAACATTTTTCTGAAGAAGAAAAATAAAGCAAAGAACCGTTGAGAATAGTGGCATTCTGTCATTTTGTAAAACTTAGCTATAACCTTTATAAATATTAAAGAATAAAGTATAACCTGATATTATCGGTGGAGGCTGCCATTACATGTTAATACCTGGATCGGACGAAGAAAAAGAATACCTCAATTACCTGCTAAATAAGCATGGTAAGAACAAAAAAAGAGCAAAATATTCTCTTAGCTCTGAATCAAAAGACAATTAGTAATTTTATATTCTATTTGATAATTTTTTGCACTGATTGTACAATATCTTGTAACGATGAAAATCCATCTGTAAATGTATGATCATATCTATTTAATCCAAAAAATTTCATATTCATTTTATTCGCAAAGATTTTATCTGATTTTCTATCTCCAACATAGATAATTTTTGTGCCTGTAAGTAACGGTTGTAGTTTTTTCCAGAGTAACGGATGAGGTTTTAATCTGAAAATATCTTCATATTTACTACTTCGGCCGACAGCTGCTGAAAAAGTGTGTTCGAGGTTGAATTGCCTGAGAAATTCGTCAACAACTTCTTGGGGACTATTGCTAAGGATGGCAAGTTCTGCTTTATTTTTCAATGATCTAACTGCGGAAACATCAGAAAAAGGCGTAATTCGTTCTGACTGAATTGCTTCTAGTTTTCGTTTTGTATAATGTTTATTTCGTATTTCCCATAACTTTTCCACATTAAGATTAAAGTTAGTTGCTATTTGGGGGAATTTTTTAAGATTTTTTTGATCGAGGATTTGAATGTTTTTCTCTGTTGGCTCAATGTTAAATGCTTGTAAGGTGTCTATGAGTGCTTGTTTCATCCAGTCCATGTTCGATTCTGAATCAAGTAATACTCCGTCTAAATCAAAAATGATTGCATGTGTAAACGAATTCATTACATCTCAGCCGGTCTTTTTGTAGATAAATTTGATTTTTCTTCTTAAATATTATGTTTCTATTCTTTTCTTTTTATATTGAAAGTGAGCAGCCCACTCCACAATCTCTTGTTTTATTTGGATAATAATCCTTGATTTCTTGTTTATATTTTGTACAATGACACGGATAAATTTGTTTTAATGATTTGAGGCTATCAAAATCTGAAAACCCATGGAATCCTCCAATCAAGCCAACGACATTTCCATATGTTTTTGCTGTTAAAAGAATATGTGAAACTCCAGGATGGGAACAGCCAGTGAGAACAAATAATCCATTTTTTGTTTGAAGGAGTAAGGATTGTTCATCAACAGGAGAACCATTTAAACGTCCAGTTGAACGGATTTGTTTAGTTATTTGAAACGGTTCATGAACTATTATTTCCTTATTTGCCGACTGAGTATTACTTGGTTCTAATCTGTAGATTGTTGCGTTGTTTAAATAAGGTAGCAGTGTAGGAAGTCCTCCATTGTGATCGTAATGCTCGTGAGATATTAGTATGATATCAATTTCTTCGGGATGTAATGAAAGTTTTTTCATATTATCAATCAGTATTTTTCCATTTGTTCCAGTATCAAATAGAATTGTATTTTCTCCTGTTTCGATATAACATGAAAACCCATGATCAGCCGTGCCATCTTTGCCTTCAAATATCTCATTGTCATAGACAATGGTCAGATTCATATTTTTTCTCACCTTTTTTCATTTCTTCAATGATACATAGACCAGTTGGTCTTTTTGTTCTGATACTGAAGTTATTACTTATTAGTACATACATTATATTTTGTTAAAAAGTATTATTGATGTTTTTTAAATGATTTGCAAGTGTTCCGTCAGGAAGCATCCAGTCTTCATGATACTTATGTTGTTTTTCCATTTGATATCGAACACAGTTTTCCCAATCCCCGTAACAATAAACAGATCTCCATTTTTCATCGATTAATCCTTTTTCCTCATATCGTTTCATCGGGCATACAGAAGCCCATTTACACGGTTGAGATAATACAAATAATTTCCTATAATTTCTTTCTAAAATTGGTTGAATTGAATCATCATGAAGCACAGCAGCAGGATGTTGAATAGGATAGATTTTTTGTTTTTGAAAATAAAGAAGTGTACCATATAACTTATAAAAATCATGTTTTGATGGGACTCGTTGGTGATATTTTCTAAGCATGTAACGGGTAGCATAATGGCCAAGTGGAATGAGAATATCTGGTTTAATAATGGTAATTTCTTGATCAAGATAGTCATGGCAAGCTTGTATCTCTTGTTTTTTTGGTTTACGATTTTTAGGTAGATGACATTTAATAAGATTTGTCATATAGAGATCTTCTCTTGAAATTTTGGCTTGATAAAGAAGTTTATCCAGAACTATCCCTGAAGGACCTAGGAACATTTTTCCTTTTTCATCTTCGACGTTACCTGGAGCTTGTGCGATTAGGAAGAGCCGTGAATGAGTGTTACCTTCCCCTTTTATAGGATGTTTTCTTGTTTCAGCTAACCTGCATTTTTTACAGACTTGAATTTTTGAATTTAATGCAGCTAATTTTTGTTTTTTCATAATTTATTTGCTCCACGATCAAAATGCGATCTCATTTTTATTTTATGTGAATATGATTTTGTTTTAATTTAATCCATACTCGTTCATCTTTACCAATGAGATTGCCACAATGGCAGAATACATACTTGCCATCCTTTTTACAATTATTTTTGAGAATGCGTTTTTTCCAACAATGCCAAACGGTTCCCTTCCCTATTTTCACATAAGAAAATACTTCCTCTCCACATTGGTTGCATTGAATAGAAAGTGTTTTTCTTCTCATGGAGGAAAAGTACGATTTTATTCTATTAAAACATTAGGATTTTTCTTTGCGAAATGTGAAAAAGAAGGTAGGGCAATAATGTGTCCTATGAATATTTCGATAGATAAGTATTGATGATATCTTTCAATTGTCCAGTCGATTTTGCTCCTGTTGCGCTTCCAATTTTTTCTCCGAAATGGAATATGCCAAAGTGTGGGAGCCCTTGAACATTGTATTTTTTTGCTAGTTTTGTTTCTTCTTGTGTGTTGACCCGTCCGAAAGCAACTTTTCCCTGGTAGATTCGTTCTAATCGTCTGAACCTTGGAAGCATGGTATGACAGGGTTTACACCATGGTGCCCAGAAATCAATAATAGTAATTGGATATGTGTTAATGAATTTATCAAATGATTTGTTGTTAAGTTCTTGTACATGAGTGGGCCAATCTGATTTTTTTAATGAAATATCTTCTGTCTTTCTTTTTTTTGTAAGTTTATCAAAGATTTTTATCATGTGCTCACAGGTTGAGATTTTTTGTAATGTATTTATCGTTTAGATTGTTTATCTTTTTCGAGCCATATAACGATTGTGTATAAAAATGGCACAACCTTTGGTTTGAAATTTAACCCATTAGTGAATAAAACAAAAGAGATTACTATTCATCTAAATAAGGTATCACACAAATAAATTGTAATATTTCTTTACCATTATTAACAAACTGATGCCATTGTCCAGAAGGGACAAAAATTACATCTCCTTGCTTGAACGGATTTTCTTCTTCTTTTGTTCGCAGTATCCCTGATCCAGAGACAATAAACACTTCATGTTCCCATTCATGTTGATGCAATGGAGTATGCCCACCAGGACTAAGATCAAACAAACGCATTGTAAAATGTTCTGCCCCATCCTTTTTAGTAATCAACCATCGAATTAATACATCCTTTGCCCCTTCAACGTCAACAGTTTCAGCTTTTATATCCGTATAATGAACATGTTTCATCAGGATTCAACTCAACAATAAAGATATCCATGTTATTTTTATGATTTATGGTTCTCATCTGAAAAATTTAAAAGATTAACTAACCTCTTCCAAGCTTTTTCCACTGAAGCTGAAACAGAACCTTTCTCAAACTCAGGAATCGTTTTTTCCGCAATCATAGCTTTTGTTACCATCGTATCATACACGATACTACCCAATAAGGGAATCTGATGAGCCTTACAAAACTGTTGAATCTCTCGAGTCTTGTTTAGATTAATGTCCTTTTTATTAATAAGAACAGCTTGTGGGATTTCAAAATGGTTTGCTACCTGTATGATCCGTTTTAAATCATGGATGCCAGAAAAAGTAGGTTCGGTCACTACAACAACTAAATCAACACCAGTGATTGCACTAATCACAGGACAACCAACACCTGGAGGACCATCGATCAATACAAGATCCTTTCCTTTTTTCTTAGCCACTTCTTCAGCATGTTCTCTTACCATGGTCACAAGCTTACCTGAGGATTCCTCTGCAGTATTCAAACACGCATGAACCATAGGACCAAATCGCGTCTCTGATTCATATAATAACCCAGAATCTCGTTGAACCATTGAAACTGCATGGACAGGACATACAATTTCACATACTCCACATCCTTCACATGCTTCATATCTTAAACGAATATCTTCAGTTATTGCATTAAATTGACAGTGTGATACACACTTACCACATGAAATACATTTGTCATAATCAATCTTGGCAACTGGAAGCCCGTGAAAACCCACAGTTTTTTTCACTTCTGGTTTCAAAATCAGATGCAAATCTGCTGCATCAACATCACAATCAGCAAGAACCGCTTTTTTTGCAAAAGAAGCAAATGCTGCTGTTATTGTCGTTTTCCCTGTACCACCTTTCCCACTGATGATGGTGACTTGCTTCATAACGAAATCTCCTCATTTATTTTTTCAAAAAGATCAGAGAACATTTGCTTATATTCTGAAAGATGAGAGACAAAAGGTTTACCATTGGAGTATAAAGTGGCAATACGAGTATCATGAGGAATCTGTAATAAAATCGGTATTTCTTCTTGCTGGCAATATAATTCAACTCGTTTATCTCCAATACCATCTCTATTGATTACGACACCAAAAGGGATTTTCATTCGGCGAACAACATCAACGGCAAGTTTTAAATCATGTAATCCAAACGGAGTTGGCTCTGTAACAAGTAAAACGAAATCACTTCCTTCAATTGCTTCCATTACTGGACACGAAGTTCCTGGAGGTGCATCAATTATAACTGTTTTTTTCTCATCTTTTTCTTCTTTCACTGCTTTAATAACGGGAATAGCCATACTTTCTCCAAGATTTAAATCACCTTCAACAACAGATATACCATTACTCTCTCCTTTTCTAATCATACCAACTTCCCGTTTTCGCCACCCAACAGCATCCTCAGGACATACAATTTCACAACCTTTACATGAATGACAGAGATCTTCAAAAACAAGTATTTTCTGAGGAACAACAGCTAATGCATTATATGCACAAAAAGAACTACATTTTCCGCAATAGGTACAACGTTCTTCATTGATATCAGGAACAGAAACCGTAACCTTTTTTTTCTCGGTAAATGGGGTGTGAAAGAATAAATTAGTATTTGGTTCCTCAACATCAGCATCTATTAGCTGTGAATTTTTTATACTTAACGCTAAATTTACAGCAACGGTTGTTTTTCCAGTTCCGCCTTTTCCACTTGCAATAGCAATAATCATGTTGATACCTTCAACACCATCGTTCCTTTTTCAATCCCAATATTATGT
Organism: uncultured Thermoplasmatales archaeon; assembly: GCA_964581795.1. Lineage (GTDB taxonomy): Archaea > Thermoplasmatota > E2 > DHVEG-1 > DHVEG-1 > EX4572-165. The sequence continues at coordinate 22,588 of CAZOPW010000014.1, forward strand.
GCAACAAGAGGACATTTAACCATCAATAAAAAAAAGATTTCTCTATCAAAATCACTTAATGATTCATAATTACCTTGCCCTTTAGAGATTACTACATCTGAATCTTCAAGGAGTTTTTTTAATTCCTTAGAGATATTTAATGGAACTAACCCAGGAGCAGAATATGCAGCATCTTTATCACCTGCAATGATATCTGCATATGCATCTATCCCTGCATATAATGCATCCTCCTTAGTTGCATCATTGATAATTGGATATTGTTTTACAACATAAGTGATTTTACAATCCTTTTTCTGTAATTGTTCAAGAAGAAGCCGATCAAAAAAGATTTCACCTGTGTTATCCGCTAGAAAAACAATAGATTTTGCTTCTGAAACACGTTGTTTAAAATCTTCATAATCTGAATCAATAAACGGTTTATGTGCAATATTTTCAATCATGTCTTTAACATTTATTCGATTCATGGTACCATAATCAATGACATTACCGATTATTGCCATTTTTACGGCCATTAATAATGGATCTTTACTTTGTTTAACCATATTTTTTAAGGTTGGATACTGCTTTTTTGCCTGTTCATTTGCTTTCTGTTTAACTTGTTTGTAGGGATCGATATTAGCAGTAACTGATCTAATGATATGATGAACTTTTTGTGATATTTCTGGAGGTGACCGAGTGTAATCAATCGTTTGCAAATGATTCATCACTTTTTTCATTACTTCTTCATGTTTCCGTTCATCTGTAGTTGCCATTCGGGCTGCTTCAAGCGATTGATGTAAAAAACAAGGAATACAATCAAGATGAGTGTGCATAAACCTATCAAACCTCCTTATTTGCCATATAAATAAAAAAATTGATACTAATGATGGTGATGTTTACCAAACGTATGTTCTTGACAGCCATCATCAGTAGTAGCTTGATGCAAATTCCCTTTCTTGTATTGATCTAAAGCATCTCTAACTTTACCAGTTGCACCAATATAAACAGTAATATCCATTTGCTCGAAAAGATTTATAGCTCGGCGACCAAGTCCTGAACAAAGCATGACATCTACACCTTCCTTTTTTAATAGTTCTGGTGGTTGAAGACTTCCTCCCATGTGGTGACTTGTATTTGAGACCACATAAACATTATCAGTCTCAAGGTTTACAATTGTATAATGAGTAACACGACCAAAATGTTGGCCGACTTGCTCATCCAATCCTTTTTTTCCCATTGATGGAATTCCAACTTTCATATCTTTATCCTCTTTCTTTACTGTCCACGATTGTTTATTCCATGGTGTGCATTTACCGTGGATGAATTTGTTTCTTCTAATTCTCCTTTGAGATACGCAGCAATTGCTTCTTTCACTGTGCCACTAGCTCCTGTATAAATTTTGATATTTGCAGCTTTCAACGTTTGAAACGCTTTAGGTCCAACAGCTCCAGTTATCAAAGCATCAATTTGAGCATTAGCTACTGATTCAGCTGCTTGCACACCAGCCCCACCTAACGCATTCTTCTGATTGTTTTCCACGGCATTGTACTCATATGTGTCTGGATCAACTGTGATGAAGTAGTGGCATCTTCCAAAGCGAGGATCCACTTGAGCGTCAAGGTCTTTTTCCGTTGCGGTTACGATTAATTTCATAATAATCACTATAAACTGGCCGAATTCATCTATAATTAATAACTATTGTCATTAACAACTGTTATTATGCTCGAGTCATAGGAGCGCCACATTTAGGACATTTTCGAGTATAACATGGAGTAGCAGGTTGATGAGGCTCAGTATGACCACAATTTGGGCAGCGGCACCAACCACCGGGTCCTTGAGCAGTACCGCCACCTTGGCCCCTGCCCCTTCCAGCTCTACCTTGATTTCGACCAAAACCTCCACCTTGTCCAATAGGCCCAGTTCCATCTCCTCTAGGCATTATGCTTTCTCCTTCTTTTCTTCAATACTTTTTTTCACATTATCTGCAATGCTTTCAAATGACCTGGTCAAAGTTGAATCCTTAATCATCGTTGTCGTTCCTGTATCACCTGTTTGAACAATGGTAGGATCTAATGGAATATCTCCCAGAAATGATAAATTAAAATCTACAGCAGCTTTTTTCCCACCACCTGTTTTAAAAATATCGACTTTTTTGCCACAATGTGGGCATGTAAATCCACTCATATTTTCGATAATGCCGACAATTGGAATCGAAAGTTTATTTACAAAAGTTATTGATTTGCGAACACTGACTAATGCAACGTCTTGAGGGGTTGTAACAATGATTGCACCAGTGATTTTTGGAATAATTTGAGCGATACTTAATGGTTCATCTCCTGTACCTGGAGGAAGATCGATAATCAAATAATCAAGAGGCCCCCAGTCGAAATCACCAATGAGTTGTCTGATGGCGCCCATTTTCATTGGTCCACGCCAGATGATTGCATCGTCTTGGCTTTTTATAAGAAACCCCATTGAAAGGACCTTCAAATTTTCTGTAGCTTGCACTGGTTTTAACCCCTGCTCTGATTGCATGATTCTTGTGTTTTTCAGTCCAAGCATCGTAGGAATTGTTGGACCATGTATATCACTATCGAGAAGACCGACTTGATGTCCTTGTTGAGCAAGGGTGAGTGCTAAATTTGTAGAAACAGTACTTTTTCCTACTCCGCCTTTTCCACTTAAGACTACAAGTATATGATCAATCTGCTTGAGATTTTTTTTAATTGCTTCTTCTTGTTTTTTTTGCATTTGCTTTTGTTGCATGCCTCTACCTTCTGCCATTTCGTTACTTTAATTTTGTTTGAAATATCTATAAAGAAACCCCTTAGATACTTATGGAGTTTCTTTATTGGGTTTTTTTTCTAGTTCTTGTAACCTTTTTTTTACGTTTTTTAGTTCGCTTTCAAGGTTTTCAAGGAGTCCTTGTAAATAATGTTTTTCGTCTTCTTCGTTCATTGTTGGATATGGTTCATTGGGGTATTCATTTGGGTAGGATCTTTCGTATGGATATCGGTTAAACCATCGTCCTCGGCCGCGTCCAAATCCACGACCGAATCCCCTTCTAAATCCTAATCCGAAACCACGACCATATCCTCGTCCTCCACGAGGAGTACCTTTTGTATATCCTGGGCTATCATAGCCGCTGCAGTAACCTAATCCTCTTCCAGTTTTTGGACCAAAACCTTCAGGTCCTGTTCTATCTCCACTTGGCATATTATTTTTCATCTCCATATTGATTTCTTATTTTGTAGTTTCCTCCTGCAACGCAGATAGGATGGCCATGCACGAGTGCATGGGCGACTTTCAGTCGGGCTTTTTTAAGATCGCTCCATAATGTTTTCCTTGAAACACCCATGTGTGCTGCGGCTTCCTGCTGAGTCATATTTTCAAGATCAATGAGCCGTATCACTTCGATTTCAATAGGGGTAAGACATACTGAATTACCCGGTAGTGGCCGAGTTTGATTGGGTTGATGATAATTGGGGAGCTGATCTATCCATCGTTTTCCTCGATTTCTGCCTCTTCGGCCTCGTCTACGTCCAGGCATAAACTTTGTTCACATTTAATACACTTATGAGAATTAATATAAATAATTTTTGGGTAATATTAAAATATAATAAAATTTTATTATTTGAAAAAAATTCAATAAAATGATTAAGCTTAATATTTTATCATAAATAAAACATACCCGAATTAAAAGGTAACTATTATTTAAGAAACCACTCTATTCTACATCCACCTTCTAACTTGCTTTTTATATTGAATGTAACCTTTTGGAAACCGCGTTAATAAGGTCATTTCTTCGAATGGAATAAACATCTTTTCGACAATCACGATAAAAATCACGGGAATTAAAAACGTAGATAGTGATCCCAGGAAAATTGCTATCCCCATAAGACTCAGTTCCATTCCTAAATACATTGGATGTCTACTCACTCTAAAAGGTCCAGTAACAAGGAGAGTTGATGGAATTTCATCCGGTTTAACTGTCGTCTGATATTTTTTAAAACATATATCTGTCCAAATGTTTAGAGAAATCCCTAAAATCAATGGAATTAAACCAATCAGACACAAGGGAAACGTGAATAATTTTGGTTTTGGAATAAGTACCCAAAGGAAGATAATTGCAATCGCTAGCGTATAAAAAATTGTTGGTGGAAATATTTTAATTGATGTTTGCTTCATATTCATCGATATAATAAAAGAGTGGTCACTAGATATTGAGCAAGTGTTCAGTTTTGACCACTTTTTGGTCATCTGATCAAAGTGACCATCAGAAACATTAAAAACAAATATTGAATGATGCATACCGATAAAAACGAGTTAACTGAGGAAGACTTCTAATGCGTCTCATTTCTTGGAATGTAAATGGAATACGAGCAGCTGATAGAAAAGGATTTTTTGATTGGTTCAGTAAGGATTTACCAGATATTTTTTGTGTGCAAGAAATTAAAGCTATGCCTGATCAGTTCCCACCTCATTTAAAAAATACACCAAATTATAACGTGTTCATTAATTCAGCAGATCGAAAAGGATACAGTGGCGTTGCAACGTATACAAAGAAAAAACCAACCGAAATCAAAAAAGGATTTGGTATCGAAAAATTTGATTCAGAAGGACGAACATTGATCACGGAATTTGAAGATTTCGTTTTATTTAATATCTATTTTCCCAATGGAAAACAGGGTCAAAAAAGACTCGAATATAAACTTGAGTTTTACGATACTTTTTTATCATATGCAGATAATATGAAAGCCGAAGGAAAAAACATCATCGTTTGTGGAGATTTTAACACTGCTCATAAAGAAATCGATCTTGCTCATCCAAAAGCAAATGAGAAAATATCTGGATTTTTACCTGTTGAACGTGCTTGGATTGACCGATTCATTGACCATGGATACACAGATACATTCCGGGAGTTCGACAAAAAACCAGAGCAATATACATGGTGGAGTATGCGCACCCGTGCAAGAGAAAGAAATGTCGGCTGGAGAATAGACTATTTTTTTGTGAATAATGAATTTTTACCAAAGGTAAAGGATGCATTTATCCTTTCAGATGTGATGGGATCGGATCATTGTCCGATCGGAATTGAAATTGAATCTAAATAGGGGTAACAACATGAATTCATCAAATAAATCACTTGACTTTATCTACAAACAACAAAAAGAACTCTCAATACTAGGTGGCATAGGTGCACTTTTAGGGTGGGATCAAATGACGTACATGCCCAAAAACGGTGCAAGTGAACGAAGTGAACAGACTGCTTTACTTTCTAGGCTTGCACATAAACGAGTCGTTGACGATATATTCTGGGATCATATTAATCGATTGAACAAAGAATCTGTGTTCTCCACTCTTTCAAAAGAAGATCAACATGTTATTAAAAGATTGTATAAAGATGTTGAAAAAAGTAGGAAAATACCTGAAGATTTCGTTACACGCTCAGCAAAAATAACAACTATGGCGTATCCTGCATGGCAACAGGCACGTAATAAAAGCGATTTCTCAATATTTAAACCACATTTGGAAAAAATTATTGATTTACAGAAAGAATATGCAGGATATATCAATTTAACTGGACCTCGTTATGATTCATTACTTGATGATTATGAAGAAGGAATGACAACTGAAAAATTGCGAAATGAGTTTACTGTGCTAAAAAAGAAATTAAAATCAATCCTAGAAAAAGTTCTCTCATCAGACATCTATTCTCAACAACAAGATCTTGACATACAATTTCCAAAAACAATTCAAAAAAAATTATGCACCCATATTTTCAATCAAATGAGCCTTCCCTCTGATGCATCTCGTATCGATGAATCAACCCATCCGTTTACGACAAGCCTTGGAAACGATGACGTTCGTATCACTACAAACTATGACCGAGAAAACCCTTTGTTCTCATTTTTTTCAACCGTACATGAAAGTGGTCATGCTCTTTATGAACTTGGAATGCCTACAGGAAAATATAAAGATACGGTGATCGCAGATTCGCCATCTCTTGGACTTCATGAATCACAATCGAGATTCTGGGAGAATATGATTGCGAGAAGTGAGGCATTTTGGAAATTTTATTATTCTGAATTTAAAAAACAAGCAGATGGAAAGATGAACTCGATTTCTTTTGATACATGGTATCGACATGTGAACTCAGTAAAACCTTCTTTTATTCGTGTAGAAGCTGATGAACTTACCTATTGTTTACATGTTATCCTCCGATTTGAACTAGAAGTGGATTTGATGGAGGAAAAACTCTCTGTTTCAGCTCTTCCACAAGCATGGAATGAAAAGATGAATGAATTACTTAACGTAACACCTCCTTCAGATAAAGAAGGAGTCCTACAGGATATGCATTGGAGTGGAGGAGCAGTCGGTTATTTTCCAACATATGCATTAGGAAGTATCTATGCAGCTCAATTATTTGATCAACTCAATAAAGATCATTCAGAAACAATTCAAAAGATTCAACATGGAGAATTTTCTGAAATTCTTTCATGGCTACGAACAAATGTTCATCAATATGGTCGAATGATGACTGCTGAAGACATCATTAAAAAGACGTGCGGCGAAGGATTAAACGCAGAACGATTCACTTCATATTTAGAAAAAAAATATTTAGGGCTATATATCTAAAAAAAGATCAATACGTGTTACGCTCCAAATTTTTCCAATCGTTTCGCATTTGCTAAAAGAATTGGAAGCAAGTCTTCAGCCTGAAAGCGAGGCCCTAAACCTCCATTAATACAAGCAGTTTCATTAAATTGTTTGACTTTATCCGCCCGACAATCTTTTGACCAGATCATGACGGGTACAGGATGCCAGCTATGAAATGCCAATTTTGAAGGAGTGGAATGATCTCCAGTAACCATAATAACATCAGGTTCTAATTCTCGTAATTGTGGGATGAAATGATCAACGTCTTCAATCACTTTTTTTTTCGCATCAAAATTACCATCTTCTCCATAACTATCGGTTTTTTTGATGTGAATATAGAAAAAATCGTAATCATTCCAATGTTGCTTTAGTGTTTCAAACTCACTTTCAATGGTTTCACCTGTTTCAAGAGCATCCATTCCGATCAATTTTGATACTCCTCGATACATTGGATAGGATGCAATAGCTGCACTACGAAGTTTAAAACATTCCTTCATCTGAGGCCATTGAGGTTTTTGTGAAAATCCTCTTAAAAGAACCATATTTGCAGGATGTTCACCCTGTAAAATATCTCGAGCTTGATTTAAAAATTGGTTTACCAATTCCGCTGTATATTTAGCTTCATTGTTTTTCACTCTCGCATTATACGGTTCCTTTCCAGTTTCCTGAGGATCAGTATCATATATTTCCCCGGAAAGGTTTTTTCCTCTTAAAACAAGTAAAAACCGATGTTCTTTAACCGTTTCAATAAAAACTTTGACTTCTGGAATATCAATTTTTTCTTGTAATAAAGAGCATAATCGTTGGTTCAACTCTGTCGAAATCCGCCCTGCTCGTCGATCAGTAACTTTTCCTTCATCATCGATTGTGCAAAAATTACCTCGAGCAGCAACATCTCCATCCTGCAGATCAAAATTGATTCCACCTGCAGCAAGAACACCACGACCAACTTGATAATGTACAGGATTATATCCAAAAATACCGAGATGACCTGGTCCGCTACCAGGAGTTATTCCATTTCCAACTGGGATTTGCAGTCCACATAAACTTTCCTCAGCTAACTTATCCAAATGTGGAGTGAAGGCAGCTTCAAGCTCAGTTTGATTTTTTTCATTATTTGGAATTCCTCCAACACCATCCATGACAAGGAGAACAATTTTAGTATCATTTTTTTTAGCAAGTGATTCAATCATTGATAATTCCATATTTTGCCCACCATTATATTCTCGTTCAATGAAATTGAAACCAGATTGTACGAATTAACATAACAGTCTTTATTATAAAGATTATCATATTTCGACATTAATCGATAATAATTCCTCCAACCAAGTGATTGATTGAGGAAAACATAAAAATGATGGGTCTATACCTCGAACACTATTTTGAATTCAATAAAGGGATACTATGCAAAAACAAGTCCAATGTCCAACCTGCCAACATACTTTCTTTATCCAGGGGAATCCAGGTGAAATAAAAAAAATATCCTGTCCTCAGTGCTCACTTGTTGGTAAAGTTACTTTCTCAAGAAAAAACCGTGATAGAAATGCAATAGAAGTAGTAAATTTACGAAAGGAATATGGGCCATTAGTCGCCGTGAATAATATTTCATTTACTGTTAAAAAAGGAGAGGTTTTTGCATTCTTAGGACCAAACGGTGCGGGGAAAACAACTACTGTTGAAATGATTGAATCGATTCGTAAACCATCGAATGGATTAATACGAATTTTCGGTCAGGATGCACATTCATACTTTCATCTAGTTAAAAATAAAATTGGAATCCTCCCACAGGAATTCCAATCTTTTGAACGATTAACCATCAGAGAGACATTACACTATTTTTCTAGTTTATTTGATCACCATGCCAATATTGATGATATCATCAAATCTATGAATTTACAGGATGATGCTCATAAATTATACAAGGAATTATCTGGTGGATTGAAACAACGAGTAGGAGTAGCGATTTCACTTGTTAATGATCCCGAAATTGTATTTTTAGATGAGCCGACAACCGGACTTGATCCAAAAGCGCGTCGTGAAGTTTGGGAGGTAATTGCAAATCTCCGAAAACGGGGAAAAACAGTTTTTCTCACTACTCATTATATGGAGGAAGCAGAATATTTAGCAGATCATATCGCAATTATTCATAAAGGAAATATTATTGCTGAAGGATCACTAGATGAACTCATACAAAAACATGGAAAGGGAAATATTCTAAAATTTTCAAAGATTGATTATCAAAAAGTAAATGATGTGTTATCACCAAAAGGATTTGAAGTTAAGAAAGCAAATAATCATTCTGTTCAAGTGACAATCTCTTATAAAGATCAAATCCTAGACGTATTATCAATCTTAAGAACGAATGCAATTGAATTTGAAACCATTGATATTCATCGTCCTAATTTAGAAGAATTATTTTTGCAATTAACAGGTGCTAGATTACGGGAGGAAAACACATGAACGTAAAATTCATTACAGCAGATGTAAAAGCCAGTTTCAAACAATGGAAACGAAGTAAAGGAACCGTGTTTTGGACAATTCTCTTCCCCGTTTTATTAATTATGATTTTCGGCTCAATTTTTTCAGCTACTGGTGATGTAAGCTATGATCTCGTTGTTCAAAACAATGATGAAACCCCACATTCTTCAATTTTTCTTGAACAATTGCACAATATTTCAATGTTAACGGTAAATGAAATTGATGTTTCAGAAAATATTTCTACATTTATGCAAAAAAATGGTAATTCATCCGGACTTGTCATTCCTTCTAATTTCGGGGAAAATATTGAACAGGCTCAGTTTAATAGTTCAGCTACAAGTATGCTTTCTTTTTATTTTGATCCTTCTCAGCAGACGACAACTTCAATTGTACAAACGATTGTGTCTAGCACATTACAAGAATTTAATTTAGCGGTTTCTGGTGGCCGACATGTGTTAACCATGAATCAACAAGAAACCATTAGTGAGGATTTTGAATTCATTGATTATTTTATACCTGGAATGATTGGTTTCACCATTATGACCTCATGTATTTACGGAAGTATTGAGCGAAATACGAAATTTCGAAAAGATGGAATCCTTCGGAAAATGCAGACTATGCCAGTGTCTCGAATGGACTGGATTTTATCAAAAATGTTATTCATGTTGTTTCTTTCGTTCTTATCGACGAGTGTGATTTTGCTTGTTGGTTTTTTTGTGTGGAATCTAAATATTCATTTCACGATATTTGCAATTATTATCATTATTGCAACAAGTTTTCTTTTCTCTGGAATGGGAATGATCATCGGTCGATTCGTCAAGGAAGAGGAAACAGCAGATATGGCTGGTGGAGCAATCACTTTTCCAATGATGTTTCTATCAGGCACATTTTTTGCTTTCGATCAGATGCCATCTTATTTACAACTGGTTGCACAAACGCTCCCTTTGTATTATGTAAATGAAGGATTACGTAACACCATGATTTATGCAGATTTGGATAAGACACTGTATTTCACTAGTTTTGTAGTGCTGTTTGCTTTTGTCTTTTTCTTAATTGGTGTTGTAGTAACCAAATGGAAAGAAGATTAGTTGTGTTGTGCTGGTAAGTCGAAGTGAGTATTTTTGAAAAATGAAAGATCCATGTGCTCCCAGTCATCAAAATCATAAGGTCCAAAATTTCCATTTGAAAATCCTAAAATATTGTAAGTATACCAATAATTCATACAACTTCTATATTGAAGATAGCGAAACCATTGTTTTGTAAATATCCAAGTTGCTATTTGGTTATCATTTCCTTGATGATCATCGACGGTTAATCCTAGTGTATGTCCAAGTTCGTGTATACTTCCTCCAATAATTAATCTATTTCGATTTCGTTGCGGTTGATTCTCAGTGAGTTCTTGAGCTGATATATCAAAACTATCCAATCCATCCCAACCAATGAATGCAAAACCGGGTCCAGGTCCCCAGTCGTTAATAATGCAGTAATGAAATATTCCTTTCCGTGGATTATTCAAATCTTCATTGAGAAAGTAATCCCAATAAATATCTCGAAGGTCTGCATAGGAAAAATTACTTTGATACGGAACAGGTTCTCCCCCACCTAGAGATCCATGATCAACGTGGAGAGCGATATCATTTTCTGAAAATACATCTTCCATCATCTGGATATCTTTATCGCTCAATCTGTTTTGATTAGCAGGTCCTGTTTGTGATGGCATCCAATCAACTTCTAAGAATATATCTTTTTTAAATGGATCTGACCCCCATTGGTCAGTGTATCCCTCTTCAATATTTGTGAGTCCATCTTCATCAGGATCTAAGTGATAGTGATCCTCCCAAGAATGTGGATCATATCCATATTTTTCTTCCCAGGAATCTGGTGCTCCATCGTTATCTGAATCAAGTCCATTTAATGAAATTTGAAGGTGAAGGACGAGGTCATTTGGACGTTCACATCTCGTACGATTAATAGTCCAGGATGCTCCAGCTTGATTTGATTGCGGTGACACGGGTCGTAAATTAAGTTCTGTGTTTTTCGTTCGAACCCAGTCGATGGTGGAATGTTGGAAAAACACAGGCCCAAATGAAGACCCCCAATAGTTGTCTCTTGCATCAATCGTTGACCCTTCTGCATATATTCCTACGAGGGATGAAAAAAGGTTTGAATAATGAATTGAAAGATTACTTTCGATTGAATTTATGCTATATCTAAAGTTATCTGTAAACAGAGATGTATTAATGGTAATATCTGTTGATTGTTGAGAATATAACGCAACATGAGTGTTGTGTTGGAAACTACATCGATTTATTTGGATGTTGTTGCATTGTGCTGGTTTTAACCCAAATCCGTTATGTTCAATTCGAGAGTTTTCAATGAAGATGTGTTCGCAATGATTTAAAAAAATACCGCCCTGGTTATCATTGTTATTAAATGTTGCACTATCTTTGATTATTATTTGGTTTGAGTCATTAAGAAAAATCCCAATTCCATTAACAGTCGCGTAACAATCCTGAATTGTAATGTTTGTTGAGTGATCACTATTAATTCCTAAACCATTATGTATGAAATTATTTGACGTTATGCTAACTTGGGTAGCATTGATTAAAGCAACTCCTTCACCATTGGTATGGAAAAAACATTTAGAGATGATATTTGCCTTTGTGTTTTCTATTTTGATGCCAGATTTTGCTCGATAAAATTCACAATTTGAAATTGTAACTTGTGGAACCTGACTTCGTATCCCGCAACTGTTTTGAGAACCACTAGAATTTCGAAGAACAAAACCTTCTATTCTTACATCTGGTTGAGAAATTTCAATGATTGTAGAGTTATACCTCCCATCGATAATTGGTTTTTCCATAACAGCATTTTTTAGTGAAATAGATTTGTTTAGTGTAACTGTTTCATGATACACCCCATCATAAACAATAATGGTGTCTCCTGTTTTTGCATGAGTTATTGCGGTTTTGATATGTAAGAATGGTTTAAGAAGCGTGCCAAGCCATGGTCCATCAGTATTATTTTGGTTAACATACCAAATTTGATTAACTGATGATTCTTGCTCAGTTCCTTGAGCAAAAGGTAATGTTAGTAAGAGGAGGATTATTAGAGAACCTATGATTCTTTGTTTTGTCATTACTTGTCCCCAAATAATCAATATAAGTTTAGTTTTATAAATATATGGGAAACAACAAAATAATGTGTTGAAACGGAAAGCAGAGGTATTAAAGCTTTTTTAGTTAAGAAAAAAACTATCTTAATTGGTGATGAGTTGTTTGACAAAAGATGTATTTGAAAATATTCGATTTTATTTATCCTTCGAGACTACGGGTACCAATTAATGTTTTTGTATCCATGACTCCTTTCAATGATCGAATTCTTTTGATAACGGTTTCTCCGATTTCATCAATGTTTTCACAATTGATTTTAACTAGGATATCATACTCACCGAATAAAGGGTGTACTTCGATGATTTGCGGAATGTTTTTATCAAGTTCTGCAAACACTTCTTTTTCGTATAATGGACTTATTGTTAATAATGCGAATCCAATTGCCATAGACCCCTGAATCAAATTTCACCATGAAATACTTTTTCATAAAGCAAAAATTTAGCAAAAATCACTACACCTTTTTATTCGGTTAAAACCAAACATTGGGCAAATGTATTTATAT
>CAZOPW010000015.1:0-35288 GCA_964581795.1 uncultured Thermoplasmatales archaeon
TAATTATTTCAAAAAATAATAAATTTTTAGATTTTAATTTATTACCAAAAATTATTTGTATTGAAAAATTGTTATAATTTATGATATTTGAGGGAGTACTATGAAAAAAGCAATAGTAATATGTGTTCTTTTTTTATTAATTGGTATCAATATTATACCAAAGTTACCTACTTTAGAAATTAAAGATTCAAAGATCAATCAACCAGTAGATCCTGAAGGACTAATTGCATATTGGAGTTTTGATGAGCAAACTGGCGATATTTTACATGATTTTTCGAACAATAACAATCATGGAGTTATTAATGGTCCAACATGGAAAGATAATGGAATATCAAATGGAGCGTTATTGTTTAATGGGATTAACGATTTTATCTCATTAAATGATTTTACTAGTTCTCTAAATCAAGGAACTGTAACTGCATGGATAAAATGTGAAAATCAAGAAGGAGAAAAAGGGGTTGTTTTTGGAAAAGGTGTTAAACATTCAAATAAACCATACATTGCATTAGGGGTTGATGGCGGACGCATCTTTTTTGATAGAGACATTATGGGAATGACAACACTTTATCAAGCGTATAGTGCAGATGAACAAATCAATGACGGAGACTGGCATTTTTTGGTATGGATGTCTACAGGTAATGAAAACAAATTTTTTATTGACGGCAATGAAGTAACAATGAATTGGAAAAAAGGAAGTTCAGAGGGAATATGGTTTAATGATCAAAACACAGAAACAAGCTCTTTTGGAGTAGTAGATAGAAAAGATAATTGGTGTTATTTCAATGGAAGTATTGATGAAATACGTATTTATAACAGGGCATTATCAATTAATGAGATTTCCACTCTTTATAACACTCCAACAAATTTTAAATTTGGTTTAATAATAGGAAAAATTAGTAATCTTCAAACTTTCGGAAATATTCCGATATTTGACGCTAAAAAATTACGAATAATCACATTTTCTCCTTTCGAAACAATTAAATTTAATAATAATGAAAAAATAATCTTATCAACAGATTATTTCGGGTTTATAAATATTAATTCAGTTATGGCATTTGGAGAAATATATACTATTGATTAGGATAAATAAATAGGGATAAAAAATACATATTTTGCAAAGTAATTTTCCTTTTAAATTCAACCCAAAGACATTTATAATCTTCTCTTTTCACTTTTTTTCTCAACCATGATAAAAAATATGAGAAAAGAACATGTCGCCTTATGCTGTATTTCACTTGCATGGTTTCTTATTCTCTCAGGTAGATATAGTATATCCAATTTATTACCATTAATTACTCAAGATCTCAATTTTAGTTGGACAGAAGCTGGAATTGCATTAACATCAATGTGGCTTTTTTATGCCTTATTACAATTTCCTTCAGGTATCTTTTCAGATATTAAAGGAAGAAAAATTAGTATTATTATTGCAATGATAGTTTTTTCATTTGCTTATTTTCTCGTAGGATTCTCAATTCATTTCTTGATGTTTTTCTTAGCTTTAATATTACTAGGAGCTAGTACAGGGGGGTATCCATCTGTTGGCATCTCAATGATTACGGATATTTTCAAAGAAAAACGTGGGAAAGCACTTGGTATTCGTTCTTCAGCAGGTTCCTTGGCATATATTGTTCCAATGTTTGCTGCAATCATAGCAAGTTTTTTTGATTGGAGAACATTTTTTTTCCTTTGGGGCGGTATTTGTTTATTTAGTGTCTTTCTTTTTTATAAAGGCACACAAGAATCAACAAAATTACCTGAAACCGTTTCTGTCCGAGAAAGAGTATTTGATGGAATCAAAATTTTTCGATCTCCTCAAGTCCAACTCATTTTTATCGTAAATCTTCTTATTGCCATTACCTGGATAAGTTATATGTCCTTTTTTCAACCATATCTAATTGTTGGAAAAGAAGGTTTTAACGGATTATTAGCAGGAATAGCCCTTGGAATTCTTGGTATTGGTGGATTTCTATTTAAACCATACATTGGTTCTTTATCTGATAGATATGAAAAGAAAATTATCATTCTCGTTCTTTCAATCACGACAGGACTAGCAACATTAGCCTTAGTCTTTACTCAATCAATTATTATCATCTTTTTAATATGTCCCGCACTTTCATTATCCACTGCTATTTTCCCCGTTATTTCATCATATCTAATGGACCAATGGGAAGATAAAGGAAGAGCAGGAAAACTAGGGTTTTACCGATCATTATTGATTTTACTCGCAAGTCCTTCCTCTTCAGCAATTGGATACCTTGCAGATAAGTACTCATTTGATGTCCCCTTTATAGGATTAGCAATCATTTTTTTTATCACTGCCTTTATATTATTAGTTAACCTCATATGGAATTATAAAAAAAAGAAATAAGAGTGATTAATAACAGATTTTATTTATTCGTCCATCTCATCAAATACGTAATCATCCCATTTTTTCTTCCCAATCGCTATTTCCATTTCAAAAGGAGTCAATAATGGTTTTTTATACGCAGTGTAATCATCAATAGCGATACGAGGACAGGCAGTAGAAACAAATATATCAATGAAAGGAAATCGATCAATTAAACTTGGTTGAATAAGATCTGAAGCAAGGACCACGCTTTTTTTACCTGCTTTTATAATACTTTTATGAAGTTGAAAAGCATACTTCTCTCGTTGTTGACCTGGTTTTAAGCCTATTATCACTCCTACTGTTTTCGCTTGCTTTGCAAATGCTATTGCACCATACCGCTGGCGAAGTAATTGCTGTTTTTTTTCCTGCAACATCGTATTATCAATGACTTGATTTGAATACGGATCAGCAATAACAACTGGTTTATGAGTAGCAAGTAGTAATCCAAGTGAATGAAAAAAACCAGATCCAACAAATAAAAAAGTATCTATCTCATCACTTATCGAAGTTGCTGCTGAAAAATTACATCCCAATATTTGACCGGGAGTAAAAATTCGATTATCTCCTTTTCCAATAACAACAGCGTATCCTTTTTCTTCCAAAATTAATTTAATATTGTGTAATTGATGAATGTGTTGTGCTGTTGTTATGACACCAACACGTTTTCCTGTTAATACTGGCAAGCTTTTTGTAACAACTGATGAAACAGGTAGTATAGATTGCACATTGATAAAAAATACGGGAACTTGATATTGATTTGTGTTTAATGATGGGATTGGGAAATGACCAAATTGAATCATCAAATCAATTTGTAATTTTTTTAAAATTGATTCAGAAGGGATATCACAAGCACCAAATGTAGGATTTGCATCAATAATCACCGTAACATCATAAGTTTTTTCAAAGAAATGTTTAATCTCTAGCATGTACTGCTGCAACCCTTCTGGTAACTGGATAAATACTTTTTTTCCTTTTACGTTATGAGTTGAAGAATCAAGGCCACTTGTGTCTATGAGATATGATCCAAATTGCGTTTTCATGATTTTTCCTTATTTATACGATTTATAATTGAAGTAAACATTTGCATACGCTGTGTATATTCTGTTTCTGCAGTATTAAAGATAATAGGTTGTTCTTCATCAGTGAACACGTCAAATGTTTCCTTTTGTTTTTGATAAATCTCCCATCGCCCATCTGATACACTTTTTGATTTCATCCTTTTTTCGAGCCAATCTTTTGCAACAGTTTCTGGACATGTACAATACACGGGAATAACTAATGCATTATTTTTAACTGCAAGTTCTTGAGCCATCTTCCGATGATCTTCTTTCTGAAATGTCGCATCTAACACTACATTTTCTCCGTTTTCAAGATAGTCTTTTGCGTAATCCATAACGTTTACATACGTTTGATGAACACGTTCTGGACTATACATCCCTTTGTTTGGTTCATCTAAATGGCGTTCATATTGGTCAACACCTGCTTTTTCCTTTCTCACTCTATCAGTATTAATAACTGTTGCATTGTAATCTACACCAATTTTTCTGGCAACCGTTGATTTTCCTGTGCCAGTTAAACCACTCATCATAAATACAATAGGTTGAGATAATTCAATTTGAAGTTTCATCAATGATGCATAATACGAAGATAAATCAAAATAAGTTTTAATCTGTTTTATTAAGTCCTGTTTTTTTGTTTCATCTATTTGTGTATCATCTAATTGAAAACCAAGAACCTTCCCTCGAACATAAGCTCGATAGGATTTATACAAATTAAGAACAGATAATAATGTTGTATCATTACTTTTTGTGATATATTGTTGGATAAGATAACTAGAGAGAAAAGGATAGTTTTGAATGTCTAAGTCCATAGCAAAAAAACCGATGTCACTAGCTACATCAATATATCGAAATCGTTTGTTAAATTCAATACAATCAAAAACACAAAGAGAATCATGAAATAAAACAATATTTCCAGAATGCAAATCACCATGGCAACTTTTGATATATCCATCATTTTTCCGTTTTTGTAAAATCTTTGCTTGTTTGTTAAAAAATAAATCATTAGCTTTTTTGATATGATCATATTGATCTTCAGAAATCGTGATGCCGATTTTATCTTTTGTTTGTTCGAAATTTTCATCAATATTTTGTTTAACAGCATCAATTGATCCATATGAAGCAATTTCTTCATTTGCAGGAGATTTATTGTAGAAAGAAACAAGTTCATCAACTAATTCATCGATGTGATCAGTTGTAATCTTATGTTCCTTTAGAAGATTTGTCATAATATTTTTCTGAGGGAACTGTTTCATTTTTACTGCGTACTCAACAACTTTTCCTCCCCCATTTATTTCTAATTTTGATTCATTTTCTCGTTCAGTAAAGGTTATGATTTCTTCATATAATTCAGGGCATAATCGAGAATTTAAACGTAACTCTTCTTCACAATAACGTTTTCTTTTTTCCAATGTTGAAAAATCAAGAAATCCGAAATCAACTGGTTTTTTTATTTTATATGCAAAAGAATCAGTAAGTATAACAAATGAGATATGAGTTTGTATCATATCAATTTCTGTATCACTAGGTAGATCAAATGTATCGGGATTTTGTAATTCGCGTACAAAGGTTTCTTGATCCATATATCATCGAGCAATTACTAAAGGATTAAAAACGTTGCCCTTTCAAAATTTTAGAATAACGAATATAGAGTTAGGCACTATAAAAAAAGGAAATAAAAGTTATTTGAATAATCAACATCAAAATAGCAGCAGGTACAAATATTCTATACATACTAATTGTATCTGTTTTTAAATGATCACTACTTAATACGTTACATAGATGAAGTGGTGAAATAAGATATCCTGCAAATGTACTAATATAAATGATACTTGTGATACCAACGATAGTAACAGAAGTCAACGGGAAGAAGGGAACTAACAATGGATAAGTAAGGACTATGCCGGTAAGAATATATCCTGAGACATAACCAAGTAAAAATGGAAAGAGAATAAGTAAATAAAAAAATGGAATGGGTAATGTTTCAAGAAGATTAAAAATAACAATATTTGCAGTACTTGTTTCAAAGATTTCTCTAAAAACCATAATTCCAATTATAAGTATTGCATATTTCCATGTAAGAGAAGACTTTATGTGTTCAACGAAATCTTTTCCCGAAACATTTACTAAAAAATAAAGGAGCATTATACCAAAAACTACTCCGAAGATAAATGAAATTTTTTCTGAAGTTAAACCAATTAAATAAAAAACCCAAAAAAATACTGGTACAATCGGAGGTAACAAAAATTTTAATCCATCTTTATCCTTCTTTTTCCTAGAATTATTATTTTTTTTAACGCTATCATTTCTTTTCAATATTAATCGTTTCAAAAGAAACAATCCTATGATGATCATCACAAAAAAAGATACCAAATTTGCTATGACTAATGAAGCAACACTAATATTAGAAAAATCTTTACCACTAATTACAAGGATACTCATTGAAATAGGATAAATTGGAAACCAAATATGCCGAAACCAAATATTCATAAAATTTTGTTCATCTTTATTAATACAAAACTTTTCACCTTCTTCCTTCACAGAAGGCGCTGAAAACAAGGCACCACCAGGAACAGGCATAAGCCCATAAATTGCAGGAATAATACCTATTGTCCCTCCTTTTGAAAATAGAGAACGTAATGAAATAATCAATCGTTTAATAGCACCTGTTTTCTGCATTAATGAAGCAAGCATAAAAATCAATGTCATTAGTACTGCAAGTTCAAAGGTATCATTCACAAAGGTGCCTGTTTTAACATCATATATTGTTGCTTTTAGAAATGCAAAAATGATTTGTTCAAATGGAACTGAAGTTAGAGAAAAGAAAGCAAGTAAGAGACTTCCTAAAAGAAGCGAAAAACCAAAATTAACTCGTTTACGGATGAGATAAACAATGAGAAAAAACGAAATGAACGTTCCAACGAGTATAATCTGAGATCCCGTTATCATGAGAACACAAGGCAAAGGCATCATTAACTATTAGTTAAAATCTTCGCTTGTTTTCGCGCTTCATTAATCACTTCTTGTTCGTTTACAGTGAGAACATGATTTTCATGATAAAGAAGATCTCCATTAACAATCGTAGTTGTTACATCACTGCCATTTGCCGCATACACTAACTGTGAGATTGGATCATGACATGGAGTAAGATGAGCCGTATTTAAATCAACTAAAACCACATCAGCAGATTTCCCAATTTCTAACGAGCCAATCTCATTTTCCAAACCTAATGCTTTAGCTCCGTTTATAGTTGCAAAATCAAACACCGTTTGAGCAGGAACAATTTTTGGGTCCCAGCGATGTTGTTTATGAATTAACGCAGTAAACTTCATCGTTTCAAACATATCAAGCGTGTTATTACTTGCTGCACCATCAGTTCCAAGACTCATGCAGATTCCAGCTTCGAGAAATTCAGGAACAGGAGCATAACCACCTGTAGCAATTTTCATATTACTCACTGGGCAATGAGAGACATTTACATTTGTTTTTTTCATTTCATGTATTTCATTTTTCGTTATCCATCCACAGTGAGCAAGAACAACATCAGAATTTAGAAGACCATATTCATTTAATTGACCAATTGGACGTTTCCCATACTTTTTTTTCACATCATAAACTTCATCTCGAGTTTCTGCACAATGAATTTGGATTAAAAGATTATAACGATCTGCAATTTCTCTAACTTTTTGTAATGTTTCAGGACCACACGTATAGGTTCCATGGGGGGCAAGTGCTGGGTGAACACGATCATGGTCATTATACGCTTTTATGAATTTTTCAGCGTTATCAAATAATTTTTCAGCTGAATATTGTGGTGTTCCAGTATCAATAAGTGCAAATCCAAGGATTGCTCTCATCCCGAGTTTATCTACTGATTGTGCAATGAGTTCTTCGAAAAAATACATATCAAAAAAAGTTGTTGTTCCTGATTCAATCATCTCAATCAACCCAAGTTCAGCCCCGGGTTTAATCGATGTAGGGGATAATTTTGCTTCTACAGGCCAAATCCTTGTGTTTAACCATTCAGAAAGAATCATATCATCCCCATACCCGCGAAGAAGAGTCATTGGAAGATGGGTATGAGTGTTAATCAATCCAGGTATAACAAGGTTATTTTTAGCATCAATGACAATATCAGCTTCGACCGGTATATGTTTAGAAGAAATATCTGCAATATGATTGTCTTCAATGTAAAGGGATCCTTTAATGATATCCCGAGTACAATTTTGTGTTATAATCGTACCATTTTCTATCAGTATGCTCATAACAGACATCACTGTTTATCTTGAGGGATCTCTCTAGCAGTATTCCATTGTCTATCGAATTCTTGATGCAGTTGATCTACTATTTCTTTTTCAACCGTCCAAAAACCAACTTCATCTTGTTTAACAGGCCCTGAGAGAATCAATGCACGATCCTGGCCAAGAATATAGTTCCCTTTTACACCATTACTTTTTTTTGCATATGATCCGTTAAAATCACGACCTTCTTTGAATTTATGAACTAATACTTGTGATCGTTTAGGAATTTTAATATCACCAAGATATTCAGCCATAATCTTCGGATTTTTGATTTCATCTAAAGACCAATCTGTTGTTCGACGAGATGATGGCGTTTGTTTGGTGGTGCGTTTCGTTCCAAATTCGATTGCAATAGCGACTACTACTACACCTATACCAAATCCAATAAACAATGAAAGAATATCTACCATGCGCAATCAACCCTCTGCAGTATGATATAAGAAGTCTGGCATATAATAGTTTGCTCAAAAATCAAAAAAATTAACATAAAATAAGTCCATTTTTCTTACATCAATTAAAAAGAATATTTAAAAAAAATGAATTAGAAAGAGAACTTTTTCTTTGGGAAAAATATTTATGAAGAAATGAATTTCAGCATCGTAATCTCATCAAAAATTATTTATAAGGGGAAATACACCAATGAAACAATTATATTTTGATTACGCAGCTTCAACACCAGTTGATCCACAAGTAATCGATTCAATGTTACCATATTTTTCTAAATTTTATGGCAACCCTTCTTCAACTCATTCACATGGAAAAAAAGCTTTCGAAGGAGTTGAACAAGCCCGTAAGCAAGTAGCAAATTCTTTACATACCGCTCCAGAAAAAATCCTTTTTACATCAGGTGGGACAGAAGCGGATAATCTAGCATTAAAAGGAATAGCATTTCAATATGATCCAAAAAAAAGGAAAAAGGGCCCTCAAATCATTACAAGTAGTATTGAACATCCTGCTGTGCTTCAAACATGTAAACAACTTGAATCATATGGATATTCCGTTGATTATTTATCTGTAGATAAGACTGGTTTAATTGATCTTGAAGAATTAGAAAAAAAAATTTCAGAGGATACCTTTCTTATTTCAATAATGTATGCGAATAATGAGATTGGAACAATTGAACCCATTAAAGAAATCGGTACTATTGCCCATGATCATGACATTCTTTTTCATACTGATGCGGTTCAAGCTATTGGAAAAATAGCTATTAATTTAAAAAAACTTCCAATTGATCTTCTTTCATTATCAAGTCATAAAATTTATGGTCCTAAAGGAGTTGGTGCTTTATACTGTAATAGGGATATATGTTTTGATCCATTACTTGAAGGGGGAGGACATGAACAAGGAAAACGTAGTGGCACCTTAAACACTCCCGGTATTGTTGGATTAGGAAAAGCATGTGAACTTTTCAATGACCGATTATCTGAAGATATACATCATCTTCAAAAGCTTAGAGATTATTTAATCGATCAAATTTTAGATATAGAAGCTACTTTTTTAAATGGTCATCCTACTAAACGATTAGTAAATAATGTTCACGTTCGATTTAAAGCAGTTGAAGGAAATGCGTTACATAGCATGCTTGATGAAAAAGGAATTTCTATTGCCACAGGATCAGCATGTTCCTCAGAAAAAATTCAAGCATCACATGTCTTACTTGCTCTTGGTCTTTCAGCTGAAGAAGCAATTAGTTCAGCTCGTTTCACAATAGGTAGGACAACTACAAAAGAAGAAATAGATTATATGATACCTTTACTTAAAGAAAGCATTAATCAATTACGAAATATATCCCCATTATGGAATTCTGAATAGACAATTGTGGAGTAGTAACGTTATGAATCTTGAATATTCTGATATCGTAAAAGATCACTTCTTTCATCCACGCAATGTTGGTAGGCTCTCTTCTCCTTCTGGAAGTGGGACTGTAGGTAATCCATCATGTGGTGATGTAATGACTATTGATATTATTGTTAAAAATAATATTATTAAAGAAGCGAAATTTCAAACATATGGATGTGCCGCAGCAATAGCTAGCGGCAGTATGACAACTGAACTGATAAAAGGTAAAACCATTGATGAATGCAAACAACTCAGCATGGATGATATTATCACTGAACTTGGTGGTTTACCTCAAGAGAAAACACATTGCTCAAATTTAGCAACAGATGCATTGCATAAAGCAATTCAGAATTATCAACAAAATAAAAGTGGTGAATAGATTTTGGAAGGAATTATTGTCATCGATGGATGGAAAGCAAAGATACGATTTAGTGCTGCTCATGTCATCCCTGAATATGAGAAATGTGGACGGTTACATGGTCATAGTTATGCAATACATGCTCGATTACATGGAAAACAAGATGAAAAAGGAATTATTATTGATTTTTCAATTGCAAAAGAAATTCTTAGAAAAATTGCTGATTCATTAGATCATAAAGTAATAATTCCAAAAAATAGTTCAGTGGTCTCCACAAAAGAATCTAATGAATCAATAGAGTTACATTCTCTTGGAAAACGGTATGTATTTCCAAAATCTGACTGCATCCTTCTTCCAATTTCATCAAGTTCAGCAGAGCACTTAGCTGAATATGTTTTGAAAATGTTTCTGAATCAGTTATCTAAAAAAGCGGAATTAACAAAAATTGAGATTGGAGTTGATGAAGGATATGGCCAAGGAGCATGGATTTCTCATTGTATTACTCCTTAACTGATAATGTGTTGATACGTATGAAAAAGAAAGCAGTTGTTTTATTATCCGGTGGATTAGATTCTACTGTTACCGCTTATATTGCTAAGGATGAAGGATTTGATCTTTCCGCATTAACTTTTTTGTATGGGCAACGACATGATAAAGAAATACAAGCTGCAAAGAAAATCGCAAAAAGTCTTTCAATTTCAGATCATGTATTTTTTACGTTAGATCTTTCACAATTTGGTGGATCAACACTGTTTAAAAAGAGTAAAAGAGATATCAAAACACCTGAGCATGTATCAGCTATTGGAAAAGAAATCCCTGACACTTATGTCCCTGGAAGAAACACTATTTTTTTATCTATCGCTCTTTCTCTTGCTGAAACAAGAAATGCTCAAGCAATTTTTACTGGTGTTACTGCAATGGATTATTCTGGTTACCCGGATTGTCGACCTGAATTTATCAAAGCATTTCAACAACTCACTAATATTGCAACAAAAAAAACCATTACTGGTCATCCACTCTTTATTAAAACACCATTGATTATGTTGAATAAAGCTGAAATCATCAAAAAAGGAGATGTATTATCAGTGCCTTTTGAAAATACTTGGTCTTGTTATAATGGAAGAAAAAAAGCTTGTGGAGTATGTGATTCATGTCAATTACGTTTACAAGGTTTTCAGCAAGCCCGCATCATTGACCCGTTACCATATGAAACATTTCCTGAATGGTACCATCCACATCAATAATAATTTTTTTTACCAGCGTTCATCATGATCTCTAAGTATCGCGACTTGTCTATTTTCTTTACGTTGATACCATTCATGAACATCCATTGATACTGGAATTGAAATTAACACGATGATTAAGAGAACTAAACAGACCATACTATCTTGTGGAACATTAAACACTGTTGGTCTTACTTGATTATTCCAAAAAGCACCATTAATAATATCATTAAATAACAAATTCACTGTCCCAATCCACGGGAGTTCACCACGAGCTTTCCCAGTCACCCATGATAATTTGATTGGCTCCTTACAAATACCGCCTGCTTGATCACTTCTGTAATTTGTAACTGGATTATCACCTTTTGTTATATATCCTGAATGACTTGGTTTATATCCCCGAAGTTCTAACTCTGGAATTGTAATCGAACTAACATTAACTAAATTATATGATTCAACAGTATAGGTTCCATCATCATTTTTATCAATCCAACACATCGCTCGATGAATGATTTGATCCACATCGGTTCTACCCTCCTTCCGATAAACAATCACATCACCATAATCACCATATGAATCATATCCCTCATTATTTTCAGCTTCTTTCTCAGTAACAATGTCATCGTAACTATCAACTTTAACAAGTAAAACCATATCTCCAGCATCTATAGTTCCTATGCGACCAAATGGTTCATCAAGATGCATCATACTCCCGGATTCTATCGCTACCATAGGCGCACCAAACCATTGACCCGTATAACCCCAT
Source organism: uncultured Thermoplasmatales archaeon (assembly GCA_964581795.1). Classification (GTDB taxonomy): domain Archaea; phylum Thermoplasmatota; class E2; order DHVEG-1; family DHVEG-1; genus EX4572-165. The sequence goes on from CAZOPW010000015.1 coordinate 11,935, forward strand.
AATACGGTCAATATTACAAACACCACCGCAACTGCGACAAGAATATCACGAAGGAATGAAACAGTTTCATCATCACTTTTCCAAAAACGATTCAGTTTATTTGAAATATCTTTCGTGTTCATCCCGCATCACCAATTATGTTTTATTTTTCTTTTCTTTATCAACAACATACTTTGCTGTAGACCCACAAATCGGACACTCTTCTTCTTGGTCGGTTAGTTTTCGACCACATCCTCGACATCTACGAATCCATTTAAACGTTTTTGTAATACCTTTTTGTGAAACCGGTTGATAACTTATTTTTAAAACACTTGCAATATTTTGAATACTATAATCATCAGTGAGAATAATCGGTTTTTTTTCTTTCATCGCATTTACATCTACAGCTAATGCAAGAACTTCTTGATCTGCCAATGATAATCTTTTTTTCTCACCCATTTTATTAACGACTTGACGAATCTTGGCCTTAGCTTTTTCAGAAGGACGATGAAGAGTTAATCCTTTTTCTTGTAAATATTGAAACATGCGAAATGATGATCCACCTGAAGAAAATTCATCAGCAATTTCTTCAACCGTCCAACAATCCTGTTGATCAATAGGTAATGGTTTACCGCTGAGGATTGCCGAAGTATCTATAATAAATATAACTGATTTATCTTCAAAATTATTCTTATTTTTCAGTATTCATCACCAAATAATATACCAAATGTGTTATTCTAAAAATGGAAAAGGATTATTTTTAAACTCATTTATATCTATTTCTTTTTGATCCCCAGTCTCCATATTTCGAATGGTTAGTTTATGTTCTTCAATTTCTCTTGGTCCTAAAATAATAGCATTTGATGCTTCTTTTGAGCTTGCATGTTTTAATGCTTTTCCTATTCCTCTTCGTAATAAATCTACATCACATTTTAAATGATGATTCCTTCTTAACAATGAAGCTAGTTGTAAAGACAATGAAATTAATTCATCATTATATGGTATAATATAACAATCCAATTGTGGTAATGGAATTGAAATATTTTCTTCCTTCATTGCTAAAATCGTTCGATCAAATCCAAGAGCAAAACCTGCAGTTGGCATTTCTCGTCCACCAAAAAGAGAAATAAGTTCATATTCTCCTCCTCCACAAATTTGTTTTTCTGCTCCAAGAGCTGGAGCTTTTACCTCAAAAACAATGCCCGTATAATAATCAAGTCCCCTAACAATCCCCATGTTAACTTCAGCAAGGGTAACACCAAAATCATTTTGGACTAAACGTATTATTTCATTTAATCTTTTGATTTCATCAATATTTTCTTCCCTGTTCTCTAATAATTCATGCAAAACATCAGTATCCTGATCTGTTAATAAATTCAAAAATTGTGAAACTTTTTCTTCATCAACATTCCACTGAATTAATAACTCTTCAACATCTTCAAATTTCTCTTTATCAATAGATGGCAGTAACAATTGTTGTTGATCATTAGTTAATTTAAGTGCATCAAATACAGAGGAAAGGAGTTTTAAATTACCAATCTGTAATTGTATGTTTGTTAATCCAATTTCCTTTAACATATCTATTGAAAGTGTAATTAATTCAGCGATAGCCTCTGGAGTATCTGGCCCTATCAACTCACAACCAGCTTGCAAAAATTCTCTGTATCGCCCTTTTTGAGGACGATCATAACGGAAACAATTTCCGAAATAGAATAATTTCAACGGTTTTGGTTCCATTTGGAGTTTATCGACATACATTCGCATAACAGGAGCCGTTAATTCAGGACGCAATGCAAGTTTTCGATTGCCCTTATCAGTAAATTCATAAATTTCATCAAGGACCGACTCTCCAGACTTCTCTAAAAAAAGATCGAGATGTTCAAAAGTAGGAGTTTGAATCTCTTGATAACCATAACACTCAAACACATTTCGAAATAAATCTTCTACATAACGTCTTTTATACATTTCTTCAGGAGTAAAATCCCTGGTTCCACGAGGTATTTCAAACACAATCGACGTAAATGAACATGTCTCTAATTACTGTTTCTATGTATTCATCATTATTTTACATCATATTTTTTTAATAATTGGAGAAGGAAAGAAAAACTATTTAATAGAGTGATGTGTATTAATTTATAAAAACAGAAAAAAAGGTTGTTTTGGAGATAAATATATGTCAGAAAATAAAAAGATCGTACTCTCTATATCAAAAGACTCTCTTAATATCATGAAAAAACTTGGTTTATCACCTGAAGATGTTTTTTCAAAAGGGTTACACGAAATGCTTCGAAGAAAATATCATGAATTCAGTTTAATCGATGATGACGACGAAGATGAACTCATCATAGATGATATCTCCGAACTCGCAGAACCACTTTCTGATCTTAATAAAATTATGGTAAATGAACAAGACGTGACAAACAACTAATCAAAAAAAAATCTTCTCTTTTTTTATCAATTTTTCATTCTTTACTGTTCTAACGTTGCATGACGCTTCCGCATAGTCTCCTCAGTTTCATTTTTACTTTCAAGGAGATCGGCTACTAATCCATCCAGTAAAATCCACACGGAAGCTTCAAATAATGTTCCAAGAGGGGCACAACGTTTTCTTGCTTCCTCATCACAATTTGCTGAAATAAACAAAGTAACTGTTGCAAATTTATCAATGTCTGAATCCTTCTTACCCGTTATTGAAACAACATTAGCGCCCAGATCTTCAGCGATTTCAGCAGTCATCACTGCAGGTATCGTTTCCCCTGATCCAGAGACAATAACTACTAAATCTCCTTTTTGCACTGGTACAGTAATTGTTTCACCAATTACAAAAGCTTGAAAACCAAGGTGAATAAGTCGAATCGCAAAGGCCTTTGCAACAAGACCAGATCTTCCCGCTCCATACACAAAAATATGATTAGAATTGAGAAACAATTCTTTCACTTTTTCAATATCCTCAATTGATACATGATCTAATATATCATAAATCTTTTTTTGAATATAGTCAATTGATTCAACAAACATCGAAGATTTACTCATACAATCTCCGATAAATCTCGGTAATCAGCTTCTTCACCACCAGTCCTTTTCATAATCGCTTTTTCAACTTGCAACCGTAAATAGACTGCATCATGCTCAAGTAATGGTGATTCAGAGATGAGAGTGACATTATAATTATGATCAAGAATTGTATCGATAAACGGTCCAATAGGCATATCACCTTTTTTCACAGGAAGATGATATTGTTCATTACCATTTTCATATAAGACACCAGTGACATGGATCAAATAATGATCAAGATCTAAGACACTTAGCTTTTCAAAAATTTCCTCAAAATCTTCTTGTTCCTTTAAACACCCATTTCCTCGGGCATGAATATGACCAATATCAATCACGGGTAAAACACCAGGAACTTTCTTACATACCTCAATTATTTCATCCAGGCTTCCAAACACTTTTTGTTTTCCCATGGTTTCCAAACCAAGTTTTACATCCAATGATTCTTCAACCATTAAATCCATGAGCGTGTTCGTATTTTTTGCTATCAATTTCAACGTTTCACTCTCAGATTTATCTCCATAATAACCTGGATGAATAACGACTGTCTTTGCTCCCATTTTATTAGCTAGCATTGCTGAACTTATTGCTTTTTCAATACTGAGTTCAACCTCATCTTCTCCTGCTAAGTTAATATAATATGGAGCATGAACATGCAATTCCACATCATTTTCTTGGGAATATTCCTTCATAAAAAAGGCTTCTTCTTCATCCATCACATATAATCCACGAACAAATTGGACTTCCATTGCATTTAAATCAAGGATTTCTTTGGTATATACCAGTCCATCCTTGTTCGTCCGTCCTTTGCAGGAAAGTGGAATTCCTGCTTGTCCTATCCTAATCATATATACCTTCCTCAATTCTTCTATTATTAACACTCACACTATAAAGAATGTTCGCATAAGAACATGATGAAAATGAAAACAAAGACAAGAGAATTATGCCAACTCCTCTAATCGACTCATAATATTCCAAATAAGGGTTCTTCCATGAAGCGGAATATTGGGATCATTGGCAAGTTCATCTAATCGAGATGTAGCAGTTGCAACTCGTACATCTAACGGATCGGATTCAGATAAAAGCAATGATTTTACTTCTTCAGCACCTCTTCTAATATTTCGAGGAACAGAAGTATCTTCATTAAGCATATCTAATCCATCACATACTTGATCGATAATTTCATTTGTCATGGATAATCACCCAGATATTTAATGCTGCCACTGTAATACACTACCGGATAAAAACGTTTGGGAGTAAATACATCTGATTTATAATCATAAATCATAAAGATATAAAATGAATTCTTATCCATTGAAAATAGCAAGTACTTTACTCAATTTTACTACTCCGTTTTATATTCTTCATTTATCACTTGATAAATTAATTTCGCCGTTTGCTTTCCAATTCCTTTTACTTCTTGAAGTTCCTTTTCTGAAGCGTTGATTATCGCATGAATTGATCCAAAATAAGATAATAACCGTTTGGCCATCACGCTAGAAACGTTTGGAAGACCTTCCACAACAAATCGTTGTCGTTCCGGTAATGAAAACGATGGTTTGCTTCCTCTTAATGCAACCGATTTTTTCTCTTGTCTTTGTTCACGTTTTGCCATAACAAAGAGTAAATCAGCAGTCTCTGTAGCATCTTCAGTTGAAAGAACAGGTATTCCAAAATCCACAACGATTGAGATAAGACTCCCATAAATGGCCTTATGATTGATATTTCTTTTCGTAAATAGTCCTTTCCCTTCTAGAATAAGAACTGGGCGAGCATACGCATCTCGAAGTCGCTGTAATTGAGAAAAAAGTTGTCCATTTAAAAGTGAATTTAAGAAATCATCAACAAATTTTCGTTCTACACCTATTCGAGAAGACACGACATAATCGCCAACTTCTAACTGTTTTGAAACAAGATGCAAAGAAAGATTTGCTAGTCTTCTAGCAACATTACTCCGATATTCTCGATGATCCACAACAACAGTAATTTCATTTTGATAAGTATCTTTTTGATATTCATCTAATTTTTTCTGATTCTTTAATGAAGTCTTCTTTTTCTCCCTATCCTTTTTTAATTCATTATATAATTCGTTTGGTTCTGAAAGAGATTGTTCTAACTGAGAACGAAGAATTTGCAAATCAGTTCTCATATTTTTTTCACGTCTTTTCGATGCCCAATAATAGCCTTCATCAACGGTTCCTTTTGTCATTAATATGATAAGTTTTCCAGGCATTTTACGAGCAGTTCTTCCACGCCGTTGAATATTTCGAATTTCTGAAGGAATGGGTTCATAAAACACGACTAAATCAGTTGATGGAATATCCAATCCTTCCTCTGCAACACTTGTTGCCACTAAAACATTGTAAATACCAGATCTAAAATCAGAAACGATTTGTTCTTGTTCTTTTTGAGTTAATCCCCTATCGTCTGTTTTTCCTGCTTGACCGATAAAACGAGCAGGGTTAATATTTGGTAACTGGTTTAAATATTCAAAAACCATTTTACTGGTATCACGATATTGAGTGAATACAATCATTCGAGAATCAGCATTTTTTTGTATTTGATCTGTAGTTATTCGACCAACTTCTTTTAATTTAGGATGCTCAATTTGTAAAGAGTTAATATAGGCTGCAGCATCTAAAAACTGATCATCTTTCATAAGATTCCGAGAGGATCTACTCGCGTTTTTCTGTTTTGATTCATCTCTTAATCTTTGGAAAAATCGTTGAGTAGCTTGAACTCCTTGAGTTTGCAGCAATTCCATTGCATAATACACTTTCATTGCTTCACTCTGAGTTGCCGCAGCTTTAAACAATGTTTTTGGAGGATTCACCCGTGATTTAATTTCAGCTTGAATCATTTTTTGAGCGCTTAATAACTTAGTTTTGGTAATCGTTGATACAGATGCAGATTCAATAGCTCCAACATTTCTTAATATTTGAAGACGTGGAGATAATACTTTTCGAAGTAATTGAACTGCATAGGAAAACTCTTGTGGAGGAATTACTTTCTTCCAAGAGATTTTTAAATCATGAACATACGGTTTTACATCTTCATCATATTTTGTTCTAATTTCTACATGATCCAAAGAAAGATTTTTACAAACTTCTAAAATTTTTTCTTTATCATTTCCTGGTGATGCAGTCATACCAAGACTATGTGGATTATTCCGTTCTTTCAAATAATTTTCATGAATAAACACGTATGAATATTTTCCAGTCGCATGATGTGCTTCATCATAAATTACTAAAGAAACAGACTCTAATTGTATTCGTTTTGTTAACACATCATTTTCAATGACTTGAGGAGTAGATACAATAATCTTACTTTCTTCCCATAATTTTTTTCTATCATTTGGTTTTACTTCACCAGTAAAAATTGAAATTTTATCAGAATCAATTTTAAGATGATCTGATAGAAAGGAAGCATGTTGTGTAACAAGAGGTTTTGTGGGAGCTAAAAATAAGATTTTTTGATCGTGATGTTTTTTCAATTTTCCTGCAATGATTAGTAATGCAATAACTGTTTTCCCCAAACCAGTTGGGAGAACAATCAATGTATTCTTTCTTGCAGCAGCTGCAGCGATATTAACTTGGTATTCTCGAAATTGAATCGATTTTTCTTTTATGAATGGATGAGAGATAAACACAATAAACCAAAATGGGCCAATGATTTTTGTAAGTTTTGTCAAAAAAATATTGTGAAATAATATATCATGATTCGTAAAAATCACAATTATTATAACCTTGAATCGCGATTGAGTGAGTTGGTGTCAAATCAACCATGATGTTATTTGGTTATGATCTTCCCTTATGGGCTGTGTTTGCTGGTGGAATTGTTGTTGTTTATATTGCTTGGAAAATCATTAAATTTGCGGTGAAAATTCTTCTTATTTTAATTGTGTTTCTTGGAATTCTTTTTGGGTTGGATGTAATTGGTTTCTTTACATGGGTTCAAAATTTATTATCTAATTTTTTTTAATCGATACCCTATTCTTAACATATAAAAAAGATAGAAAAAAAGTTGGTTGATTTCTAGTATTCCGATTACTTTAGTTATCACGACGATTAAAAGCAATAAAAGGAATTTCTTTGTCAACCAATTCGAGTTTACCGAATTTACCTATTGTTTCATTTTTTTCTGAAAGCATAATTTGTATGCCTCTCCCCACTTGTTTTACATCCCTCAATAATAAAAGGTTATTTAATGATTTTCATTTATTTGAGATTCCTAATTATCACTAGTTACTTTTCATATTTTTACTTTTATTTTATCATCACATTAAAATAGTTTGCTCATCATAACTATTTTACTACCTATGGCTTCAAGAGAAAACTTTCCGTCATTCATTTCACCTGATCGGACAATTCCTGAATTAACTCTCAAAGCAATTATGGTTGGACTTTTTCTCGCAATTATCCTTGGTGCTGCAAATGCATATCTTGGTTTATACGCAGGGATGACTGTTTCAGCCATTATACCAGGTGCAGTAATGGCACTAGCATTGCTTAAACCATTTAAAGGAACAATCCTTGAAGTTAACCTTGCAACTATGGGTGCAGCAGCAGGTGAATGTGTTGCTGCTGGCGTAATTTTTACCATACCTGCTCTTGTTCTTTTAGGAGCATGGACTGAGATTCAATTATTAGAAACATCGCTTATCTCACTTCTTGGTGGACTCTTAGGTGTTCTGTGGATGGTACCTTTACGAAGGGCATTAGTTGTGAAAACAAAACTTCCATTTCCTGAAGGAGTCGCTGTTGCTGCAGTGTTAACCACTACTGTTGGAGGTGTAACTGCAGGAAAACAAAAAGATACCAATAGTGGCATCTGGTTACTCGTTGGAGCAATTTTTTCAGGTTTATACAAATTCGGAGAACTATCACTCAATATCTTTCGGGGCACTATTGAATCAATAATTTCTATTGGATCATTTTCTATAGGTCAAGAAACAAATAAAGCTTGGATTTATGGAGGAGTTACAACATCACCTGCGTTACTAGGAGTAGGATGGATTATTGGTCCAAAAATAGCTTCATATGTCTTAGTCGGTGGATTAATTGGTTGGGTTATCATTGCTCCACTCATTGCTTTAGCCACTGGACTTCCAACACCCTTATCTGCTGAAACAATATCTAATGCTTTAGCAATGGGGCAGGGAAACCTAACAGTTGGAACTAATATCTGGGGATTTTTTGAAATATGGGGGACTCAAATCCGTTATATTGGTGTTGGAGCTATGCTAGTCGGTGGACTCTGGGCAATTTGGACTATTAGACATAATCTAGTGGATAGTGTAAAAGAAGCACTAATTGGTTTAAAAGGAGGTCAAACCGAAATAAAGAAGCGAACTGAAGAAGATCTTCGATATAAACTTGTTTTTACATTTATCGTATTATTAACCATTCCTATTTTTTTATTGTATCTCTGGCTTTCAAATTTATTTGGGATTTCATTACTCATGGCAGTTATTACCATCGGATTTGCATTTCTTGCAAGTGCTCTTGCGGGATATTTAACTGGATTAGTTGGATCGTCTAACTGTCCAATATCAGGAGTAACCGTTGCCGTTCTCCTCATTGTTAGTGTGTTTATGTTACTTCTTGGAGTAACTGGACCAGAGGGAATGGCTATTGTAATTTTTATTTCAGCAGTCATTTGTATTGGTGGATCCATAAGTGGAGATTTATTACAATCAATGGCCTGTGGACAAATGCTAGGAGCAACTCCAAAAAAACTACAAATCATGATGACCCTTGGCGTTATTGCAATCAGTGGAACAGTAGGGATTGTAATCGGAGTTCTTCATGAAGCATTCACTATTGGGAGTAGACAACTTCCCGCTCCACAAGCATTCCTAATGAAAGGAATTGTTCAAGGTGTCCTTGGAGGAGAAATGCTTTGGCCATATGTCATAGCGGGTATGGTTCTAGCTTTAGTCCTTATCCTTATTGATTTACCTGTTCTTCCGGTTGCTATAGGAATTTATTTACCTTTCACTCTTTCTGTTCCTATTTTTGCTGGAGGTATCGTTCGACATTATACTGATTCATTTCTTAAGTGTCGATGTGAAACAGTTGCTAAAGAGGAAATCAGTGATTGGGAATTAGCAATTAAACAAAAGAATGTAACACCACAAGAAAAAACAATTCGAACTGGATTGTTATTTACCGCAGGCCTTGTCGCTGGTGAAGCATTAATGGGAGTTGTCATTGCTGTGTTAATTGTCCTTGGGATCCACTTGTCAGTTTTTACGTATGCTCCCTGGTGGCCGGGTCTTCTCATTTGGATATTTATCGCAGCATGTTTAGCTTACGTTCCACTCAGAGAGTTCCTCAATACCAATCAGAAATAATTACGAAAAAGAATTTATATTCTTTTTTCAATTTTTTATAAGAATTAATATGTTTCATAAACAAAGTAATAATCAAATCCATCAATCTGCAGTCGATGGAACCAATCTTGCTGAAATCATCCATCCACTTCATCATCCAGCAGATCCTAAAACTTCATACAGTCTTTCTCATGTTTTTTTAAAATCTGGAAAAAAATCTCAATCACATCGACTATTAAAGTCAATAGAAACCTATATTATTATATCTGGTCATGGAATCATAACGGTAAACAACGAAGAGGAAGTAGTAAGTCCTGGTAGTGTTATCGTTGTGCCAAAAAACTCAGCTCAACACATTCGAAATAGTGGAAAAAAAACACTTGAATTTTATTGTATTGTGTCGCCACCATGGCAGCAAGATCAGGATGTTTTAATTGAATTATGACTCAGTAAAATCATGATACTTTTTTCTTCCAAATCAAAAAGATTACAATTGGAAATGAAACAAGAAAAATAATATTAGTAAATAAAGATTCTATTGAAAACACTGAAGAATGATTTGTTTTACATTGAACTTCTGAAGTAGTCCAAAACGTATCTTCAATGTAGATTCGAGCTAAGGAAAATGAAATCTCTTTTGTATCCCACTTTCCTTGATTCTTTTTTTGAAAAAAACCAGTTATTGATAATGGCGTTAAACCATTCACCCATTGTGGATCCTTTTTAACTTGTATTTTCCATACAACAGTTTGCGTTTCATTTTTGAAGTTTTTTCCAAGATCACAACCAGCATTTATTTTACACGGACCCTTAATTACTTTGAAAGAAACTTGATTTTTTGATGACGTTCCAGGTTCAAATAAATATAATGCTAACCAAATATGATCCTGGTTTGTTCTCATTGTTGTTTTTATGAAGAATGGTTGTCCTTTTTGTAAAGAAATATTATCAATAGTTGTGTTCATCCACGTTTCTGCATCAAGACTCACCCATGCATCTAAACTACCATATCTACACATGGGCATACTACAAACAACAGAAGATGAATTCATAAAGAGAAAAAGTACAATGAGAATAAAACAAATGATCAAAGTTTGAGTATTATTTATTTTCTTCATTGTTCCTTTATTCTCCTAAGAAAATATTTTTCCATTATGTTCAATAAGTTTTCCATCCGTGTCACCAACCATACAACCCCAGGATGGAACAATGGAACAACCCACGGTATCAACAGAAAATGATATTGGCTGATTCCATCCAAGAATCGTTCCATTATTTGACCGGATGACTTCGTTTTTTCTTACAAAGTGAAGAGGTTCATGACAAAACAAGGGATGAAAAACAGTTTCATCATTTGAATCGTACAAAGAAAAGGAATCATATACACCTCGAATTTGAACTAACCAAGAATTAAATGTGACAAGCCAAGGAGTAGATGGAGTAACGGGTAGAATTGGCAGTCCTGATGGCCCTAGTAAACAAGTATTCCGTATTCCTAAATTATATTCCTTTTTTCCTTCATACTCTTCCTTAGAAAAACAAGAACAATAACTAGGTTGATGATCAATTGAAAAAAGAACTGATTCATTCCAAGAGTTGATTGGATCTTTAGCTTTAAAATGTAAAGTTAATGGAAGACTAAAAGGGATGATTAACTGTCTATTAAAGCCAGAGAGAATATTTTCATCCATTGTTTCATCAAACACACTGGAATCTTCTACATTTGCTTCAGATAGTGCTTCTGATATCTCATTTTCTACATCAGCATACAAATCAGTTGAATAAGACTGTAAACAGCGTCCAACTGATTCTATATACCATTTCCGAATCAAATACACTGCTTTTTTACCAGTACTTTGAAACGTATTATGTTGAGTGTAGTTTTGTTTTTGAATGAATTTAGATTTATTTGATTCAAACTGGTTTATGATATCTTGACAAGCAAGATCAACTAACTTTTTTGGATTCGGATAATTTAAAACATTGATATCATCTGAAACTGTAATTGTTGAAACTTGATTGTACACTTCTTGTAACATCGTTTCTATTGCTGCTTGAGTCCATGATGGAACAGGTTCGTAAATGATTTGTTCAAAATAAATTCCATCTTTAGCACTGAATAATTCGTTTTTCTTAGGCTTATAAACCGATTTATGGTAAGAAGGAAATGTGGTTTGAAGATTTGTATCATGATACAACGTGTTTTCATAAAGTACATTTTTGATATTTCCAGGAACTTCATTCATATTTCCATATGATTTTAGAATTACTGAAAACGTGACATTACGTTCAATACGTGTATCTGTAACGTTTTTTTGTTTGCACGTATAATTTGTGTTATTAGTAATGTGTTGATTTTTTTTAATCCACTGATGAGTTCGTTTCCAAATAACATTATATGTTTCTTTTAATATTGTTGAACCCTTTGAAATTGTTCCCTTCTTTGGTTTTTGTTGTTTTGACGTTAATTTTACTTGATGAACATTCCAATCACTTGATCCGTTATCTCTTTCAAATCCATTGTGATCTCCATAAATTATTTGTACTGGTCCTTTTCGATTAACTTGAGTATAATAAACAGCTGAATAAACTGATGAACTTACGTTATGTATCGTATTGGCAGTTGTTTGGTTTTTCTTCTTAGTACCTTTTGTTGTATCAGTTAATTGCCATCCTTTATCACTATATTTTTGGATTGTTTCCTCAAGTGTTTGTTCACTATTATATCTATATGTTACATCATGCTCATTTCCGTTTTCGTCTATAAAGGTGAGCTGAGCAGAAGAAATTTTCCATAATATGGAGGAAGCAATATCTGAAATATTGATTAATTGTTGATGGTGAACTGTTTTATGCTTTTCTTTAGAGTTTTCTTCTGTAATATATTGAAATTCTGAAAAGGGAATTTTCCATTCATTTGTTAGAAAAGAATTCATTATTGATGTATTGGTTGTTTTTTTATGTGAAAACATTTTTGTTGCTTGTTTCACTGAACCAAGTAATAGATTTGGTTCGATTCCATTAAATGTTAATGATTCTTCAAATAATAAAAGGAGATTTGTTAGTAACTCCAAGTGTTTGTTATCCACTACGTTGAGTGGTTTCCCTGATTGGTAATGTTGATACCCTCTTGCCATTGAATAAACATTTGTTATTAATGTTATAGTTTTCCAAAATGGTCCAAATCCGTTAAGTGATGAATTAAAAGAATTGAGAAGATGATTCAATAAATTAAATCGAGATGTTATCACGGTTTCAATAGTTAAAGACATTGATGTTGCATTCATTTTGTTATAGATTCCTGTATCTTGTATTGTAAGTGGAATATTACAGGAAACTTTGTAGTAAACAGGAAGATTTTGTCGTTGTTCAGGTCCTAAAAATGGAATAGAAAAAGATCGTTGTAATTGCATTTTAATTGGTGTAAGTTTAATGTCTTTAGAAGAAAACTTTTTTTCTTTCAATTTGGAAAGATTTATCTGTATTACATATGAGTTTTGCCTAAACGAGTACCTTTCGTAATTACAATGAACATAATTGGTAAGTGTTTCAGCTATTTTTTGTTTTAAACGGTACATATTAGCTTCTTCAGCTGAATTGAAGCGATCTGAAGGAAGAATTATTGGATGTGAGCTAATGTATTGTAATGCAGTGATTCCTGCTGTGTTAATGATTTGAGATAAATCAGTTCGAATGGTTCCTATTATGTTTTGAATATGCTGTTGATTATTCTTCCAAGTAATATGATCAAATGATTTGTTATCATACATACTGATATACACTGATGTAACACTACTTCCTAAAATTAGAAACACACCAATAACTGCGAAACTTACTCTTGCTGATTCATCTTTTTTAAAAACAGATGATTTCATGATGTTATCCCCTCCAAATCGATAAAGTCACTGATGCAGTGGAAAGAGAAAGATAGGAAAACACAACTTCAATGATTTCAGTTATACAAGTTTTAAATGATTGATGAGTTGTGAAAAGAAAACAAAGGTCCTCACTTAATGTGTGAATAAAAGGTTGGATTAATTGACTGATGTTTTGTTTTAAAAACGAGATGACATCATTTAAACAAGACCATGAGAATTGATCAAAAAATATGTTTATCGTTTGTTTCAATTGTAAAAGGATGAATGTTGTGATGTCTGGTATTTCAATACTTGATTCAAATGATTTCATTAATGTTGTAAGTGGAGTAAAACTAGTAAATGAAGGTAATGAATGATAATGATCAGTAAATGAATGTGATGCTGTTGAAAAAAGAAAATGAAATAACACATCTAGAATACTTGGGAAGAGGAGTTGATAATTTTTCGTGTAAAATCCTGTTATGAAAATGTGTTCTAAAAACGTACTAATATTTTCTTTTAATAAAAAAGATTTATTTTCCGTAGTCGTATATTGTTGCAAGAAAGTTATATTTTTTAGTGAATCCGTTTCATTGATGTATTTATTTAAATTTTGTTTTAGATGATATGATGAAAAACAATACTTTGAATGATTAATTAAGATACATGGTAGAAACGGAACAGAAAGTGTTTGATGAGATGAATATGACGAAACTAGTTCTGGGACTGGATTACCTAATGATATTTTTCCGCCAAAAGGAATTGAAGGAATTGGTTGCCATTGAGCAGTAAAATTATAATGATAATACGAAGGAATTAATTCGTGTAACCGAGCTGATAAAATATCATAAATTTGATGATAAAAATCTATTGAAAAAGGATTTAATCTAAAAGTATCATTGTTCATAGTAATCCTATACTGATTTACTAATTGTTCTGTGAGTAGTTGAGCGATTGTTTTATGATATTGTTGTTTTCCTAGAACATGGTTTGATATAAGTGAATAAAAACTATGATTTAATTGAGTATCTAATCCTATTTGTTCAGCAATAGGATCATAAAAGTTAGATCCGGTTCGATATGAGAATTGATGTACAGATGTTGAAAGAAGAGTTTGTAACACTTCTTGAACATGGTTTTCTCGTAAATAATCGGTTTGAGAATCATATGAATTAGAATGAAGAACAGCGGGTGATATAATCATTGCTGATATAGACAAAAAAACGAGAAAAAGTAATGTATCATGCATAATAGAAATCGCGGTTTTTTCATAGAGTAATGATCTTTTTTTCATAAGCATATTAACTTCCTTGAGGTGATGGAGTAGCTTTCCAAAAAAGAACGGTTATTTCACCGGGTATTGTTGTTACGTCATTAGTTTTAATGGAGATCTGTTTTGAACAAGAATAAATCTCTTTAATGAGACTGGATTCGGGTAATTGAGTAGGTTGCCAATATTCATTATCAGAGGTTGATAATTTTATCACAAATGTTATGTCATAACTTGCATAGCGTTGTTGTACTTTTTTTACATATTCAGCGGTCTCGTTTGAAATAAACGTTTGTAAATGAATAACATTTATTTCTTGAGTGAAAAGAACGTTTGGAGAACATATCTTATTTAAAAGGTTATTTGCAAATTCAAAATTGTTTATGACTGCTTGTTTGTTATCAAATGTGTTGTAAGCAGATCCAAGTATAATACTAAATAATGTTATTCCTATCAAAATCATGGCTAATGCTGGTAATATTGTAAATGGTTCTGATACCGCCCGAGTATCCTGTTGTATAGGGTTTTTTAAATGTAGTCTAATTCTATTTGCCTCCCCATCATATTTTCCTTAAATCATAACCAAAATCAATATACAATTTATTAATATAAAATTTATTATTTATTAAAGATTGAATATTCAATTTATGGGAATTTTCACTGATTACATTGAGGAAAAACCATTAAATAAACCATCTCCATTTTCACAACCGATTTGAATTATGACCACTCAAACATATGATTACGTTACCATCGAAAAAAAATGGCAAAAACAATGGTATGATCAAAAAATCTATGAAGCTTCAAAAAAACATGACAAGAAATTCTTTATTCATTTCGCATATCCCGGTGTTTCAGGCTATTTACATGTCGGTCATATGAGAGGTTTTACTTATTGTGATATTCTTGCCCGTGCAAAACACATGCAAGGATTCGATGTATTATTTCCTGCAGGATTTCATGCATCTGGTATTCCCTCAATAGGTTTTGCTAAAAAAGTCGATCGAAAAGATCCCCAAACAATCTCAATGCTCAAAGAGTATGGTTGTGATGATGACTGTATCACATCTCTCACTGATCCAAAACAAGTTGTTTCATATTTTTCAAATGTATACGTAGAGGATTACTGGAAAAAATTTGGTTTTCTCATAGATTACTCCCGAATAATGAGTACAATTTCACCAGGATACAAAGAATTTATAAAATGGCAGTTTCAAAAGTTATATGAAAAAAATTTACTCATCCAAAAACCTCATTACGCTCCGTTTTGCCCAAAATGTGGTCCTGTAGCAGTTGATAGATCAGAAACGGATATCTCAACTGGTGGTTCTTCTGAAATCATGGAATTTACCGTCATCAAATTTGAATTATCTGATGGAACGATTCTTCCTGCTGCAACCCTTCGTCCTGAGACTATTTTTGGGGTGACTAATATGTGGATTAATCCAGACGTCACCTATAAAAAAATACGATTTCAAGATGAAACCTGGATTGTATCTCCTTCAGCTTTTGAAAAACTTCAATATCAATATGATAACGTTGTTGATCTCAATGAACAAGTCAAAGGTATTTCCCTTCTAAATGAAGAAGTTACGATTCCAATGATTAACCGAAAGGTTCCTGTGTTATTAGGTCCTTTTGCAGATCCTGATGTAGCTACAGGTATTGTTATGTCTGTTCCAGCGCATGCACCCTATGATTACATCGCTCTTGTTGAAACCGGTGAATCAATTGAACCAATAACGATTATTGATGTCCCAGATCTTGGTGATAACCCTGCTAAAACCGTTTGTGAGCAACTCGGAGTAAAAAGTCAAAAAGAAACAATAAAACTTGAAGAAGCAACGGAATTAGTGTATAAAAAAGAATTTCATACAGGTAAGTTAAATGAGATTTGTCAAGAGTATGCTGGTATAAAAATAGCTGAGATCAAAGACACGGTGAAAAAAAAGCTTCTTGATGAACATTTTGCTGCAGAACTTCGAGAGTTTTCTGAGGAAGTCATTTGTCGTTGTGGTGAACAGGTTGTTATCAAAAAAATCCCTGATCAATGGTTTATTAAATACAGTGATGAAACACTCACTCAGGAATCAAAAGACCATGTAACTGATATGACTATTTTTCCTGAGAAATACAAGGAGGAATTACCTGGTATTCTTGATTGGTTTGATGATCGAGCTTGTATTCGAAAAGGGTCTTGGCTTGGAACTGAGTTTCCATTTAAGAAAGGTTGGATGATTGAACCAATTTCAGATTCAACATTATATCCAGCTTATTACCTTCTTTCAAAATACGTAAATGAACAAAAAATTTCAATTGAGGAAATGACTGAATCTTTTTTTGATTATGTGTTCTTTGGAAAAGGCGAACCAAAGAATAAAGTGTGGAAGCAGATTCAATCGGATTGTAATTACTGGTATCCCGTGGATATCAATCTTGGTGGAAAAGAACATAAAACAGTTCATTTCCCCGTGTTCATCATGAACCATGTGGCTATCATGCCAAAAAACAAAAGACCACAAGGTATTTTTGTACATTGGTGGGTCACACAGAAAGGAAAAGAAAAAATCAGTAAGTCAAAGGGAGGAGCTGAACATGTGGCTGAAGCTGCGGATATCTATGGTATTGATGCAATGAGATTATATTATACTCATGTGGGTTCTCCTTTTGTTGACATCGAATGGGATCCTGAAATTGTAACAAAATATAAAAACAAGATTGGAAACATTTTCAAATTTATCACTAAACTACAAAAAATTGATGGAAAACCTTCTGAACACATTGATATCTGGTTGGAAAGTAAACTGGCTGAGTACATCGAATCAGTTACTGAAGCATTTAATAAATTTGATTTACGTGTCGCTTCGAACATGATTTATTATGAGATCCCTCAAGATATAAACTGGTATTTGAAACGTGGTGGTGGCAACGGGGAAGTGATTGCGAAATGTGTTGATGCTTGGCTTCAACTCATGACCCCAGTCACTCCACATTTAACTGAAGAATTATGGAATGCTACCCATGAATCTCTCATTTCAACCTCGACTCTTCCAGAAAAAGCATCTTTTTCGTATACTGAATCCTACATTGCCGGTGAACAACTCATTTCCAACTTAGCTGAAGACATTCAAGAAATACTAAATGTCACAAAAATCACGCCAAAAAAAATCATTGTTTACACAGCACCAGAATGGAAACACAATGTACTTCAAAAAGCATTAGAATTATCAATAGAAACAGGTTCAGTTAACATGGGACAATTGATGAAAACTATTATGTCAGATCCTTCCTTGAAAAAACATGCGAAACAAGTCTCTAAATTTGCGGGTAAACTTACTGGTGAAATTAAAAAATTAAGTGATAAAGACATTTCGTTTTATCAAACTCGTCTAGATGAAACTGAATATTTACGTCTTGCGTCATCATTTTTTGAATCGCTATTTAATTGTTCGATTACTATTTATTCTGCGGATGATTTAAATATAGATGATCCTAAACAGAAAGCTCGGTTTGCTGAACCAAGGCGACCTGCGATTTATGTTGAATAAAAAATGAAATTAATCATCTCTATTTTTTTATTTTACTTCGATAATTTTTTCTGGTTCATCAGGAATATCATTGGGTTTTTCACCAGCTGAAAAACCAATAGAAGTAGTTTCACAATAAAAATAGGGTACATCTTCATAGAAAAGAGAATCACCATCTGAAACAACAATTCCTGAGACACCCGATGCTAAATGACCAATTGTATCATCAATGATGTAAAATAAGAGAATGGTATCATAATTCAAATTTTCAAGGAGTGATGTAAATAACACTGATGTATCTTCACAATCACCTTGTTCATCAACAATTGTTTCAATGGGATACCGCCAATATTCTTTCTGTCCTTTACTTTCATTATCTCCTTTGTAATCAATAGTTTGTTGAACAAAGCTAATGACAAAATTTACTGTTTCTGTTGCATTATAATTATTATTTTCAGCTAAGGATTGAAGTTTATTTGCTAATGACATAATTACTGAATCATTTACTGTAGCAAAATCACTCATTGCTTCAGAACCTAAAGTTTGAGGGCTACGGTTGACTGATGAGTGAACTGCCCATTCATATTTGTGAGTAGGAATATCTATTGTTAAGGTGTGAAATGTGTTTTGATACTTCCATCTAAAATTTTTTGTAATAACATCCTCAGAACTCATTTGTTCTTCTGGGAGTGCCACTATATATGAGATTGAAGCGTCGCCTCCACTACTTACTGATTCTGGAATTAATGAATTCGATTCGTGATACAATCGAATTTTAATGCTTTTTAAATCATTATTTTTGTTAATATCAAGTAATTTATCCTGTCTTAAGAGATCATAATCAAAAGCTTGAATTTCAATCTCAGTAAAATCATTCTCACTTAATTCAGGAATATCATATGAGACTGTTTTTGAAAGCGTTTTAGGTCTATTCTTCCAGATGTAATAATAACTTCCATTATTATCCCATTTGATGATTTCTTCACCATTAACAAAAACTTTCACATACACTTGTGCCCATGGTAGAATATCAACATGTTTTGTTAACGTGATTTGATTCAACGATAAAGTAAATGATAAATCAACAAATGGATTTTGATCGGCATTATTTCCGATACCATCACCATCATCATCTCGGGATTCTGTTGGATCATTTGGAAATACATCTGCGTTATCTCCAATTCCATCGCTATCACTATCTTGATGTTCACTAGGATCGTATGGAAAAGCATCAAGAGTTAATGGTGGTTGAGAGGTACTATCACGCTGACTTTTCCCAGGATTCCATCTATCTGGATACCCATCTTCATCACTATCAATACTTGCAGATGGATCAAGTGGAAACGCATCTTGATTATCACCAATACCATCATTATCACTATCGTTTTGCTCAAAAGGTTTATCTGGAAACATATCCTTATCATCCATGATCCCATCACCATCAGAATCAATAGTTGAAGGATCTGGATTTCCAATCCAAAGTAAGGCATACGTTACAGATATAGTAACAGCAAATACAATAACTGCGAGAAGCACCACCTGCTTTAGTGATAAATACATCCATATACTGTTTAGATATACACCTATAAAAAATCTTTTATTAAAAATTGCAGATTTAATGTAGAAACTATTTAATTATCACATCTTATTTAAATTCATTTTCATTGTAGATAAGAGAATGAAATAATGAATTCAGATAGAATCGAAGAATCCTCATATACCTGGGATATGATTGCTGAAAGTTTTGATCATACTCGTAATAAAACCTGGGATTTTTGCACTAATTTTATTTCCAATCTTAGTAAAAATAGTATTGCTGCCGATCTTGGATGTGGAAATGGACGACACCTTATCCCTTTAGCAAAACAGTGCAAACAAGCGATTGGATTTGATATTAGTGTTCAATTACTTCAAATTACAGCTAAAAAAATAAAAAATAATCATCTAAAAAATGTAAGTCTTATTCAAGGAGATCTCTGTTTACTGCCTTTTCAAAGTAATTCATTTGATCATGTTATTTACATCGCAGCATTACATAATATTAAACAAAGAAAAAATAGAATACAATCATTACAACAACTCCATCAAGTATTAACACCAAAAGGGTCTGCACTAGTAAGTGTATGGAGTCGGCATCAAAAACGATTTCATAAGCAACTACAATCAAATCATAACAATAAAGAATCTGGTGATATCACTCTATATTGGAGGCAACATAATCTCAACATTCCAAGATTTTACCATTTATACGATAAACAAGAATTCAAAGAAGATCTTATAACTGCAGGATTTACAATTCAATCACTTAACGAGGTTTCCATTATTTCAAAAGATAATGCTGATAACTACTATGCGATCATAACAAAAGAATCATGCTAACTGCATTGACGATCAACTTTTTTCGACTCGACTATACTTACAATAATCAATGTTAATGCTGCAAAAATCACACTCCAAATCGCAGGGAGGAAACCAAATGAACTAAGGATTTTTAATTCAAATAATACAATACTTAATTCTCCAATAAGTATACTTAATACACAAGCAAATGCCGTTGTTTTCCTCCAATACAACACGGCAAACACCGTTGGAAATAACACCGCTAACCCTGAAAACGTACTTTTCACAAGTGTTCCCATAATCCCTTGACTTGGATCATAACCAAGCAAAATAAACACAATCGTTCCAAAGACGAGTAAAAAAATAAATACTTTCCCTCGTTTGACATCTGCTGAACGTTTTTTAAATGGTAAATCGTGAGAAAACATTGTTGCAAGAGAAAGCAATTGAGAATCAGCTGTTGACATTAGTGCAGCAAGTGCTCCAATCATCACAAACAAATAAACAGCTTCAGGAGCAAACAATTGTACCATCTGAGGTAACACCATGTCCGTTTCAGCTGCAGGAATAACTAAACCAGCACCATGAGCCCATACTCCAATCACAACCGGAATGAAAAACACGATTGCAACAGTAACTGGATAAAAAAGCATAGTCCATTGTAATGATTTTTCATTTTTTGCGGTGTAAAACCGTGAGAATAATTGAGGAAACATAGGATCAGCGAACACCCAAAGAATCATAAACGAAAACCAGATTTGTATCGTAAAATATCCATCTAAACCAGGGCGGGAAAATAATCTAGGATACTCTTGAAAAGATGCTGCATTCGCAGAAGAAATACCACCTAACCCCTGGGCAACAAAAACGAACGCAAGAATCAATGCAGTAATCATTAACACCCCTTGCAATACATCAGTCCAACCAGATCCTCTCATTCCTCCTAAAAACGTATAAATCATCAACACAAGCATGGTTGCTACAGCACCAACTTGCCAGGTTATCATTGATTCAGTTAATTGCATAATCAAAAATCCAGCTCCAATTGCTTGTGTAGCCAAATATGGAATGGTAAAGACGACAAGAACAGTTAAAAAAACGTATTGTAACAATCGAGAATTCAATTGTTTTCCAACTAATTCAGCAGGAGTAATATATCCTTCCTTTTTCCCGAGACACCATACTTTTCTTCCAATAAGATAAAACGTAATAGCCATAAAACCTGTGCCGAATGCCATAATACCATACTGCCCAAAACCACTCGTGTATGATTTCCCTGCAAATCCAAGAAATGTAAATGCTGAAAAATTCGTTGCAACCAAAGAAAAAAAGAGAACTATTGTTCCAAAACTTCTTCCTGCAACAAAATATTCTTCAACGCTATCTCCAGATTTATTTTTAGCATAAAATCCAAGGAGAAGTAAACTAATAAAAAATAAAATAATACTAAATAGAACAAGAATCAAAGGAGTTTATCCCTCCAAAGAAAGCGAATGACAAAATAATAGCCAACGGTCAGAAGAAATGTAAGTATCATAATATACCATATCCAAAAAGGAAATCCCAAAAAACTAATCATTGTTTGATTCCAATTCCAAAAATCAATTGAACAAAGAAAAAAAACAAAAAAAACAAAGCCAATGATTACATGATTTTTATACTGTTTCCATGGTGACCAATTCGTTCTCATGATCTGTCAACTCATAAGTTTTTTTGATCACTTTTTCCTGGTTTTAACCGGCTGGAAACAGTGAATAAACAATGCCGCATTCTTATTATTTAGCACAATCAAAATGGTCAAAGTCATACAAATATTTTATCAAAAAATCGAGTCATTAATTTGGTTTATTTTCAAATAAATATGATTTATATGGATAAAGTTCATTTGATAAGGACCCAATTTGTTCAGGAGTTAACCTTTCAACACGTTCTGAAAAAAATGAAACCTGATTGTAAATAGGTTTTGAAAAACTGTTTTTTAAAATCGTTTTAATTTGTTTCCGACGATGAGAAAACAATAGTTTTGTTATCTGAAAAAAAAACTGTTCATCAACGACATTAAACGGAGGGTTCTTATATGGGATTAGTTCAACCAGACTAGAGGATACCTCTGGTGGTGGTGAAAACGAAGAAGGTGGAATCGTTGTAACAATGCGACACCTTGCTTTATACGCAATACCAACCGATAACCGGGAATACTGTTTTGATCCGGGTTTGGCAATCATTCGTTGCGCAAATTCTTTCTGATAAATTAATACTGCTTTTTCAAAAGAAGTCGAGAAGAGTTTAAATGTAAACGGTGAAGAAATCTGAAATGGAAGATTGGCTACAACTTTAGTAAAAGAAGGGATCTCATTCCAGCTGACATCCATAATATCCCTATTGAAAAGAATTACATTCTCTGGTAAGATTGATTGTAAAAAAGAGATTAACTGAGTGTCCAATTCAACTGCAATTACTTGCTGACACTGATTTGCTAACTGTTTGGTAAGTATTCCTTTTCCAGGACCAACTTCTAGAACAACATCTCGAACTGATAATTGCGCAAGAGATAGTTCCTCTTCAACGACTCGTTGATCAGTTAAAAAATGTTGTCCAAGCTTGGTTTTACTCATAAATACTGCCTCATATACTATAATTTTAAATCATTCATTTCAAAGAATAATTCGTATCTATTATTTCTAAATACTATAAAGTAACTTTGAATTATGTATAATTAATTAGTTTCATATAACTTTTCAAGACGCTTTTTGATTTATTTGATTTTTTTAAATATACTTTCCTTATATAACATCACAATTAAATTAATGATTACAAATATTAATAAAAATGCGAAAAATTAAATAATATATTTAATATTATTAATACAGTGATGGAAGAGGGAAGAAAAAAACCAATCTTTTTCGAAAACCTAGAAATTTACATCCCAAAGCATATTCCAAAGTGGTAAATTTTTAGTCTCTCTATCCATCATTACTCATTTCTAAAAATGAAAA
>CAZOPW010000016.1:0-34784 GCA_964581795.1 uncultured Thermoplasmatales archaeon
AAAAAGACATCTCATTTTATTAATGGTCCGTAATGTAAGTAAGATGAAAGAATTAATATATTAATAATACGAATATATATTTTTGATATAACAAGGGGACAATAAAATGCGTTTATCAAATCTTAATTGGATAACTATTTGTATCACAATTCTTTTTGTTTTTTCTTTATTTTCACCTATAGGTTCACCTAATGACCAAAATAATGAAGAATTAGATCCTTTGGTAGATTTAACAGTCACTTTTGAATTAAAACAAATACGATCACTTGAAAAATATGATAGACATTTGAACTTTAGAGAATATATTGATAGATTCACCAACCCAGATTTTTATGTTAAAATATGGATTAATAATGAGGTGTTTAAAAGTCCTATATGGAGAAATACTCGATATGTTTACGATCCTGAATGGAGTGTTACATCAGATGTACCCGATGATAACGAATGGGTAAACATTACCATTCAATTATGGGATTGGAACCTTGGATTAGATAAAAAATGTGACATTAGTGGATTAAAAAATGAAGGTAAAAATGAATGTGATGTAAACCTTCAATATAATCTGAAAACAGGTCATTGGATAGGAGGGGATTTTCTTGAGAAATTTTATTTTAATGCCGATCCAAGTGGTTATGGTCGATTGAATGGATGTGATGATGGTAGCATCTACGATCAAGATTATGATGCAGAATTATGGTTTGATATCTATCAAAATGACTTTGATGGTGATGGGATTCCATATTGGACCGAAGTAAATAGTTTTGGAACCGATCCTTATGTCGATGATCGTGGTCGAGATGATGACGGAGATGGAGTTCCTCTGGAATGGGAATGGAAATGGGGGAATTCAATCAGTTGGGATTATCAAATATTTGATTATAGACAAGATTGGTGGTATCATCCTTGTACTTTCGAAAACCATACTATTCTTGATCCTGATAATGATGGGTTGTCTAATTATGAAGAATTTCTTACTTCTCAATGGGATTCAGATCCATTTAGAAAAGATCTTTTTGTAGAAATGGATCAGATGGAAAAAGGGCCCAATGGAGAAGTAACTGAATTTCCCGAAGAATCTAAAGAACTTCTTCGTACAGCATTTAACCGTCAGAACATTGTGTGTCATTTAGATGATGGATGTATGGGTGGCGGTGAACAAATCCCCTTTGACGATTCAGCAACAATGGATGAAATTAGAGAAATATACTGGAAATATTTCTTACATGAAGATGAAAATAACTGGCGGTGTGGTGTATTTCATTATGGTCTAATTATTTATAATGCTGAACGACACCCTGGTTTTGGCTTTTGGGGTGGTGTGCATCCAGTTATTGATTCGTTTCAGATTTCAGCACTTGGAATGGAGAAAAAAGCACGTTTACCATGGACTTCTCGGGATGTGGTGTATGCAAGTGCGTATATGCATGAGTGTGGTCATACTCTTGGTATTTTTCATGGGAATACGCCAGGTTGTGATGATCAGGAAGGAAAATATCCTTGGCAACTGAACTGGTGGAAATGGCGCCCGTATAAAAGTGTGATGAATTATGGATACATGTACATGATGGTTGATTATTCCGATGGTAGCCGAGGAAAGAATGATTTTGATGATTGGAATCGACTTGATTTTACGTATTTTCAGACCAATTTATGGTAAAAAATAGGATTACTATTAGGGAAAGAATATATAAAGGAGAAAGACACATATATAATATAGGACTCTTTGTTTTACAAGTGACTGTAGGATTTAATGGTAAAATCCTTTTTTTAGTGAGGTAATCAAGTCACCTTTGATTGATAATGAGTCCTTAATTTGAAGTGAAAAAATGAAGAAAAAGACAATTGTAATAGATTTAATAAAGAAAAAAACAGGTGAGAAGGTACGAACGATGAGGTTTAGAAAACCCTCTGAATTCGATTATTTTTTAGAAAGTTTTAAAAAAATGAGATACCCAGGTTATGATTGGGTTTATCAAAACAAATAAAGAGACGAATGTAAAAACACAATTTTTTTACTTCATTTTAATATTTTAGTACTATCATAATTGCACGAACTGATAAATTTATTTTAAATAATTTCTTAATGGAATCCACTTTGTTTTAATCAGGAAGAGAAGCGTCTTTTTCTAGGAAACAACTTTTTAATCCCGCAATAAATAGTGTTCATCTTTTATTTTTCCTTGGAATGCAAGCAAAATTCTTTTTAACATTCTAAAAGTAGCACATTTAGTTATTAAAAGAGAGAAGGAGGTAAATCTCATGGGTCCAGAGGATGAAGATTACGATGACGATGATGACTGGGATGATGAAGACGACGATGATTAATAAACCCTTCTAATTCTTTTATTTTTTTTTAAATTTCTTAATATAGATTTATCATGGATTTCATAATAGTGTTGTCCTTCTGATGGCATGATTTTAAATATATTTTATTCGTTTAACTGAAACGAGCTATAATGAAAATTGATACTATCAACAAAAAAATATTGTATCTTTTACAAAAAGATGCTCGAATGACTTATAAAGAAATTGCAAATGAGTTGAAACGATCTGAAACAACAATTCGAGACCGAATAAAAGCAATGGAACGAATAGGAATTATTCAAGGATACACTGCATTGATTAATAAAACGGCTTTGGGATTAAATTTTTTTGCTATCATTCTTCTAAACCCAATTTCATCATCAGAGATTGACATCGTTACCCAAAAAATAAAAAAAGTGAAAAATGTGATTCGTTTATACGAAATTTCAGGTCACCATCGATTAGCAGTGTTCATGGTAGCACCTTCCTATTCAGAACTAAAAAAAATTGTCAATAAACAATTACTTCCACTAGGATTAGAAGACGAAGAGATTATTACCGTCTTAGAAGCTGATACCGAATTTATATCCCCATTAGAAATCCCGTAATATTTTATAAGATTAAAAACCAAAATAAAGTACAAATTTTTTCTAAAAAACCTTGTTTTTAAGAGTTTTTCATTATTTTTTCCCCATTATTTACAAGCAATTTTTATTAAGATAAAATCTTTGATTCCTTTACTGGTAGATGAATCATCTAACAGGAGGAAAAATAATGGCAAAAAAGAAAACTGCGAAAAAAACAAAAGATAAAAAAGAAAAAAAATAGTTGACATATAAGAGATGCCAAATAACTATTTTAAATAATGAGGAGAAAAGGATACGCATATTGTTCTATAGTCTCCTCATTTTTCACATTATTATTTATTTAAATAAAATGTAATATTCGAAAAATGAAAAGAAGTAGGAAAAACGGAAAATATCGGTAAGGTGAACTATGTTATCTGGACAACAGCCAATAATTATTTTAAGAGAAGGTACAACAAGAGAAAAAGGAAAAGGAGCTCAGTCAAGCAATATTATGGCAGCACTTGCCATTTCTGATGCAGTGAAATCTACGTTAGGGCCAAAAGGAATGGATAAAATGCTTGTAGACTCCATGGGAGAAGTAATCGTAACTAATGATGGTGCGACGATCTTAAAAGAAATTGATATTGAACATCCCTCTGCAAAGATGATTGTAGAGGTAGCAAAAACCCAAGATGAAGCCTGCGGGGACGGAACAACTACCGCTGTTATTTTAACTGGAGAATTATTAAAACAAGCAGAGGAATTATTACATCAAAATATTCATCCAACAAGTATCTCTAGAGGATACATGTTAGCTGCAGATAAATCAAAAGAAACTCTGAAGAAAATTGCGATTCATTTGGAAAGAGATGATAACGAAGCATTAAAAAACATTGCCAAAACTGCAATGTCTGGAAAAGGAGCGAGTGGTTCAAAAGAAATACTTTCAATAATAGTTGTTGAGGCTATTCAATTGATAGCCAAGGAAACCAACAATGAATTCACAAAATCTATTGATTTGGACAACATTTTAATTCAAAAGCAACACGGCGGAAGTATTGAAGATACTGAAATTATAAATGGAATAATATTAGATAAAGTACGTGTAAATACAGCAATGCCCTCGCAGATAAAAAGCGCTTTTATAGCATTGGTAAATAGTGCAATTGATGTAAAGAAAACAGAGGTTGATGCTCGTATTCAAATTCAAGACCCCTCTCAATTACAAGCTTTTTTAGATGAAGAAGAACGTATGATTCATCGTATGGTTAACAAGATCAAAGAGAGTGGGGCAAATGTTGTTTTAT
Organism: uncultured Thermoplasmatales archaeon; assembly: GCA_964581795.1. Taxonomy (GTDB): domain Archaea; phylum Thermoplasmatota; class E2; order DHVEG-1; family DHVEG-1; genus EX4572-165. The sequence goes on from CAZOPW010000016.1 coordinate 4,181, forward strand.
GTCAAAAAGGAATAAATGATCTTGCTCAATTTTTCCTTTCAAAAGAACACATTTTAGCAATTGAAAATATAAAAGAGAGCGACATGAAAAAACTTAGTAAAGCAACAAGTGGAAAAATTACGGGAGATCTCGATGAGTTGACAAAAGATGATTTGGGTTTTGCAGGTGTTGTTGAAGAAAGAAAGATTGGAGATGATCGTTTAACTTTCATTACTCATTGTGAAAATCCAAAAGCAGTTTCAATTCTATTACGAGGCGGTACAGAACATGTTGTTGATGAGCTTGATAGGGCGCTTCATGATGCTCTGTTCGTTGTAAAAGTAGCGTTAGAAGATGAGAAAATTACTGTTGGAGGAGGAGCTGCGGCAACTGAAATCGCATTGGCACTGAGAGATTTTGCTCCATCAGTTGGTGGTCGTGAGCAAATGGCTGTAGAAGCATATGCAAGAGCAATTGAGATTATTCCAAAAACTCTTGCTGAAAATGCTGGTCTTGACCCAATCGATATGATGATAGCAATACGAAGTGCTCATAAAAATGGTGAAAAAAATGCAGGTGTAAACGTTTTTGAAAAAAAGATTGATGACTTATTGGCAAAACATGTGATAGAACCATTGCGATTAAGTTTGCAGGAAATTGAGGCAGCAACTGAATCAGCAATAATGATTCTTCGAATTGATGACGTGATTGCGGCAAAAGGAAATAATCCAAAAAGCGCATCAGATTATGGAATGGATGACACACTAGATTATTAATCCATTTCTATCTACCTTTTTTATTTTCCCTTTCTCCAATTTTTTAAAAAATCTGTAAAAAAACGGGATGAACCTGTTTTTTTGTATGGAGGTAGTTGTTTACTAACCTGTCTTATGTCTTCAATTGAATAAAAAGCATTAGGGTTGTATTTTTTTACTACGCTAATGACTTTTTTCACATTTTGTCTTTTTACAATCGAAAATAAAAGTTTTACAGGTCCTTTTGCTCCTTTCGCATCGACAATAGTAATACTAATATGTTTTTTTCGTAATGCTTGGATGAGTTCATCAGCATTTCTTCGTGTTATTATTCTAATTGCGACTGTGCCAATTGACAATTTTTCTTCTAATAAAATTCCAATTAGATTCCCTGCTGCAAATCCACCAGCATAGAAAAAATAATAGAAAATATTAGTTAGATTTTGCATTATTTGACCGATTGCAAGTAACCAAATAAGAATTTCAAAAAAACCGATAAATGGAGCTAGATATTTAATTCCTTTTGAAATAAAAATTATGCGTATTGTACCAAGACTAACATCACAGACTCGAGCAAGAAAGATGAGTATAGGTAAGAGTATCCAACTGTAAAATAGATCATTTGAAAGAAAACTTAAATCCATCAATATATCTCCTGTCTGTTAATAAATAATTATTTTTTAAGTCATGATGTAATAAATAATTTCTCCGTAAAAAACGTTGCCTATACTGTTTTTTTCCCTAGTTTTTTACCTCAAGGGTTAAAAATGAGTTTATTTTGATACTTTATTATTGTTAGTGAAGTTAACGGAGGATAAACCAATGCAACAAGGTAAAAAAAATGATCAAAAGGTGAAAAAAAAGCGGTACTCTGATGAGGAGTTGACTGCTCTTGGTATTTTTAAAGAACATAGCGACTCCGATAAGGAACAAGAGAAAGATTCTTCTCAATGAAAATAATAATTAAAAAAGACATATAATTATATATCTAAATATGTTTTTTATTTTCTGCAATTTCTTCTTTTAATTTAATATGATAAAGAATAGATAGAGGTAAGATTATGATTTATAATAAATTAAACTTAGATAAGTCATCTAATGAGAAAACCGTAGATCGTTTACGACGATTTATCAACATGCAGTATGTAAAAATTAAAAGAACGGCAGCTGTAGGAAGTATGATAATTCTTGCACTAAACTTATCATTCAGTATTTACCCATTTATCGAACACAGACAAATTCATCCATATATAGCCATACCCCTCCTATTTATCGCAGTAATTCTAATTCTTTGGGGTGCAGCCCATATTTATGTAAAAAAATTTGAAATGTATAAAACAGAGTTCTTAGCGGAGCGAATATTAAATCCATATGGGGTATATGCAATTGGGCCATTTGAAGAAATGAAATATCGAAATATGGATTTAGTCATCATGAACTATCTATATGAACTGCTACCCGCGGGAAAACCAAAACAGGAATTACATCAACAAATCCAAAAAGTCACCCATTGGTGTGATCTTGGTTTCATTCCCAAAAAAGATTTCCCTGAACATTTACGAAAATATTATCTTACAAAAAACGAAGCAAGACTATAAAAGAAGAGAGTGAAACCTCCATTATCTGATATTACACAGAATATGAATTATCTATTAAAGATATCAAGATATCAATTTAACTTATGAATATCAATTCCTTTTTTATTCTAATTCATTGAGTTCAACAGATACCAATCCATGATCAATAATTTGACGACACTCACTTAACTGATCACGTAATTCATCATCAAGACTAGCATGCATAATCTGCTGAATCATATCTATGATTCTACGAAATAAACGAACCACATCCCCTTCTTGATAATTCGTTAAATCCAATACTAATGAAAAGGATCCGCCCATTGACCATGTTTCAACAATCGCCATCATCCTTTTCAATGATAACTTGTTTAAATGAGCAAAAACGTATTGATTTTCCGATAGTTTTTGAGTTATCAATTTGTATTTTTTATGAATTCCTTTAAAACTGAAATGATCATTTGCTTTAGGTTCATAAATGATGGCAGCAATAATCTGTAACAATTCAAGATCTGAAAAATTTTTGTAAAAACCTGTAGCAAATAATTCACTAATTAATAATTCCTGATAATAGATTCGACTAGCAAATAACCCTTTATCTGTTATTTCACCACTTTTTGAAATATACCCCATTTTCATTAATCTTTTTCTTTTTTTGGTAAAAGATGTTTTCATACGTACCTGTCGATGTTGCTGATGCTTCCGATGATATACATAAAAATTCTTCTTCAAAATCATTTCAATTTCTTCATCATTATAAAGCATTAACATATTCAACACGGTGTTAAAAGATAATTGAAACTGACTCAAAATAGGTTCACGGTCTGCTTCAGAAATTTGATAAATTTTTTCCACTAATTGACTTTGATCAGGAATAGCAATCACAAAACCAACAGTATCAATACCACGACGTCCAGCTCTCCCGGCCATCTGAAAATATTCTTTAGAACGCAAGGGTCTAAAACGCCGTCCATCAAATTTACGTATCCCGTTTAAAATAACTGTTTTTGCAGGCATATTCACACCTACCGAAAACGTCTCAGTTGCAAACAACACTTGAATCAATCGCTGAGAGAATAACTCTTCAACTAACTCCCGCTGCTGTGGAAGCATACCTGCATGATGAAAGCCGATTCCATGAGACAAAGCAGTCAATAACGCTTTGGTGGATTGTAATGTTTGAATTTCAGTAGATAATTTCTTATGAAAAACAGACAAAATATGATGACGAACTGTTTCATCCGAAATGAAATCAGCTCGTCCACTTAATTTTACAGCTTCTTGTTCACACTGTCTACGAGAAAATGAAAACACCAATGCAGGTAATTTATCTTTGACATGTAACACAACCGAGCCGGGTGAAACCTTTGAGTATCGTTTCTTTTTCTTCTTTTTTTTCTTTTTATTTAACCGTTTAATCAAAGGCGGAAGATCAGATCTCTGAATAAGTCCTTGATTAGGATCAAAAATGAAATGATGTAAAGGAACTGCTCGAGTTGCATACTGTACTATTTCTACAGGATGATTTTTTAACGTTTGAACCCAAGAAGCAAATTCTTTAACGTTTGGAATAGTTGCTGATAAACATAAAAAACGAGTACTTGCTGGACTAAATAAAATTGCTTCCTCCCAAACAGTTCCCCTTTCGGGATCGTTCATAAAATGGATTTCATCAAATACAACGCTATTTACATTTAAAATCAATGGGTCATCTGATAACAACATGTTTCGATAAATCTCAGTTGTCATTATCAAAACAGGAGCCTGTGGATTAATTACTACATCACCAGTTAATAATCCAACAGTTTCTAACCCATATTGATCAACGAAATCACGATATTTTTGATTAGATAAAGCTTTTATTGGAGCAGTATAAATTATATGTTTTCCTTGTTGCTTTAAACACTGATCAATCATATATTCAGCAATGACTGTTTTACCTGTTCCTGTGGCTGCACTAACCACAACAGTCTTCTGCTGCTGAATAGCATTAATTGCTTTTTCTTGAAATTCATCTAACGTAAAACCATGAAATTTCATAAAAATACAAAATCAAACACAATTTGATACCTTTTAAATGTTATGTTGATAAGAAATGAAATACAATAAAATAGTAGGTTCTTCTTTTTGATTTTTATTTACACTATTTATGTCAAATTGATTATGAAGGGATAATAAAGAACCAAAAAGCAATAATGAGCACTATTAGTAATCCTATGAAAATAGTGTTCATTTTCTCCTCAACCTCTGGATTCATCTCTCTTCCACCTTTCCTCACTACACAAAGAGATATTATCATTTAAATACTTTTTTTGCAGGTAACCATACAACAAACTATGTATATACTCTGGCAGAGAGCTGCAGAAATCAAACAATGATATCTATTATTATTCGCTATTTTTATGTTTTTTTTCTAAAACCTTTTCTATTCGATCTCGGAGATCTGAGATTTCGACTGGTTTTTCGACATAATCATCGCCGAGAAAGTCACCAGCATTTTCAGCAATGCGGTCTGTTCTTGCTGTTAAAAAAACAATTGGAATGTCACTCCAAGAAGGATTATCTCGTAGTTTATCATATACCTCCCATCCGCTCATGCCGGGCATCATAATATCTAACAAGATGAGATCGGGTCGCTGCTCTTTATCTTCCAACAATTCAAAACATTCCTGACCACTTCCTGCTGGAATAATTTTATATTCATCCCCATATGTCTCTTCCAACGCGGTTTGGATTCCAAAAATTTGATCCTCCTCGTCATCGACTAACATAATCTTTTTCATCGTCTTAGTCCCTTCCTTTCACATGATTATAATAAAAAAAGTATCATATAAGCTTTTTTAATTATTATCACTCAGTCCAATGTAAATATTATCCAAATCATCATCACTATGTACCAGGGGTAGAGTAAAATAAAAAATAGTTCCCTTGCCAATTCCTTCACTTTCAGCCCAAATCCTACCATTATGTTTTTCAATAATCCTTTTTGATATGGATAATCCTAAACCAGTACTAGAAAAATCATGACGACTTACATCTGCTTTATAAAATTCATTGAATATCTCATCTAATTGTTCAGGAGTCATCCCTTGTCCAGAATCCTTTATTGAGACTAAAACTTGTTTTTTATCATTATCCGTTTCTGCATTAATGATAAGATTTCCGTGTTCAGCACCATATTTTAAGGCATTAGAAAAAATATTTTCAATAACCTCTTCAATTTGTAATGGATCTCCATTAACTGTAATATTTGGATTAATCCTTGTTATGACATTAACATCGAATCGTTCGAAAGAAGATTTATTTTTTTCAATTATATCTTTGACAAAATCTGCAAAAGTAAATGTTTGAAAATCAAATGTGGTACTTGGTGCGTTTAATTTTGCTAGTTTAACTGTTCGAATTACTAGCCGTTTCATATAATCGACATTCCGTTCCAAAACCGATAGAATCTCACGTTTCTTTTCATCCGTTTCAGTTTTTTTCAATATCGGAATCAAATTAATGAAAGGACCTAATGGATGTTTAAGATCATGACCTAGTTGATCAATAAAAGCATCTTTCTGTTTTAATAAATGTTCAACCTCTTTTGTTCTCTGCTGAACTCTCATCTCCAATTCATCATTTAATTTTTGCAATTTTCTTTGAGAGTTCTGTAACTCAACATTCTTCAGATCTATTTGCTTCCGCGCTTCTTTCAATGAAGCAATAGAATCTTTGAAATCCTGCATTATATTAAGAGTAGCTAATTCATTTTTATGGAGAGTTTCTACTCTGGCAGCTAATTTTTCTTGAGTTGTTTTTAGATCTGTAATATCTTTTATTGAACTTACAATTGTATCTAAGGTACCATTTGTTATAACTGGAGTCCAAGAATGAGAAATCCAACGGAGATTTCCATTCTTAGTAAAAATTCTATATTGCAGATCAGAACCAGGATAACCCGCATAGCCTTTCATCATGGCATCCTGAACCTTTCGTTCATCTTCAGGATGAATCTTTAGAGGCCATTTATCAGTATTCGTTAACTCCTCGGTGGAGTACCCTAAAACTCTGTTACAAGAAGGACTAACAAAAGAATTTATTCCATTTGAATTTGTTAAAATGATTACATCCTGTGTATTTTCTACAATGCTTTTATACAATTCTTTACTTTGTTCCAATTCTGATTGTGTATAATCCAATTTTTTCTGAAGTGAAAAGTAAGATCCAATACCAGTTTTATTCATTATTTTATCAGAACTGTACAAAGCAAAAACAAAACCAAGAAATATGTAAGCAACTGCGTAAGCAAAGATGGACAACTCAATCAGATTTGAAGATAAGCCTATTCCAGCTATGGCAAATGATATCATTGATACTAAGAAAAATCCACTTTGTATATTTTTCCATTTTATTAGTTGAAAGAATGAAAACCCAATTACTCCAAATGCGATTGATATTCTGATATATTGAAAAAATGCATCTATTTCGAAAGGTAAGAAAATAAGAGAAAATGAGACAATTAGGAGACCAATGAATAATTTGAATTCTCTCTCAAAATCTTTTGATGAGAAAAAGCTTTCAACTACAGAGATAAAAATTGCAGTCATCACTGGTAAGGTAAACCATTGATACAAATTTTTGATAATAAGATTATTTGGAAACAATATTCTGATGTTTAAGGCATTGAAAATAAATATCACTATGCTTAGGAAGAAAATAATGGAAAACATCAATTTCCTTTTATCCTTGTCTCGAAAATAAAGTCTGATTGACCAAGCTCCAATAGTAAACGTAAGTAAAACAAGTAACCACCATCCGAGAGAGTATATCATTTATTTTATTCCTCCCAGGTGTTTTTCTTTAACTGGCTTATTTCTTTCTTTAATTCCACCATTTTCAATTCTCTATCCACAGTTACTTCTTTGAATTGTTCTAATTCGCTAATTTTTTCTTTTAATTTTTCTTCAATTTTTTTCTGATGAGTCACATCATCTATAGTAATTAAATGACCTTCTAATGAATTGTGTTCATCAAATAATGGATTTAAAGCGATTTCAAAGCAAATCCTGTCTTCGTTACTTTTCATTTGGATTAGTTTTTTTTGAAAACCAATATCTTCTAAAACACCATTTGGAAAAATATTCTTAAATAATGAATCTATAGAAGTTCCAATTATTCTTTCATTATTCACTGGAAAAAATCCATGTTTTACTAAGTTTTCTGCGCTCTTATTAGTATCAACAATAAGCATGTTTTTATTTAATACAAAAATTGCTTGTGGAACATATTCGAAAACCTCTTCTCTTGCAGTAGGAATGAGTTCGAGAAATTTAAAAAAGAGTATTGATGTTGAAAATGCTACTCCACTTATCACAAAAAGTAAGGGGGTTATATCGTATCCATATGGTGTTCTAATAAAATTAAAAACGATAAAAATATTGCCAATGAATGGTGCTAACACACCGAATAAGAGAGACATATTTTGTTTTGTAAAAATCTCTTTTGTTCTGAACAGCATCATTAAAATGAATGCAGTACCAAGAACGATTAATGAATACGAATAAATCGTGTGGATCCAGAAAAAAACGTTACTTGATCCATTGGCGATACTAATGGTACTAGAACCGGCGATAGAAATGGATTTCCAAAAAAGATGATGAAATGGATTGGTGAAGAGGGTTATTAGTAAAAAAGTTGGAAGTATTAATAAAGCTACGATAGTTTTTTTTGATATTGTTAACTGGTTTTGTGTATAGCTTAAAGAAAAAAATAACCACGCAACTGGTGTATAGACTATGCCGATATATTTTAATTTAGCAAATAATAGGACGAGGTTTTGATTAAAGAAAACGAGTTCCAGTGCATAACAGGTTGTCCATATTGTTATCATGATCATTAAAATTGAAAACCATGTAGAGCTTGGCGTACAATCTTTTTTTAATACATAAATTGCTGTAATAAGAGATAAAATACTTGCAGCAACTAATGGGCCTACGAATAGTAGAAGCTCGAAATTCATTTGTAAGTTCATCCCATCCAAGCTTAATCTTAATTTAAATATTTCAAATAACTTATCTGATTATTATACTTTATCTGTAGTTGTTATAAATATTCAATCCTAGTTAGTGATTTTTCAAGCAGTGGAATCGAATAAAAGAATTATTTCTGAATATATAATAGTATTGAATTACTTCATTTTTTCATCTTTAGATATGTACTTTTTTTATCAATTATTTATTTTAAAAAAATTATGGCATGTGAAGAGAGCAACTAGTAGATATCAAATATCTCCGTTGCTTCTGAACCCTTTCACAAATCAGTATTAAATACTTTTTGTTAGTTGATTCACATACCAATTATATAAATAAAGATTAAAATATATAAATTTTACCAATAAAATATATCCTACTATACTTATTCTACAAGACAAAATCAAAATTAAGACCATTGACCATATCCACAGTTTGTTTATCCCTTCAACAAATAAAAAATGGCAGATGGATATGAAAACTCAAAAACATATTGATAAAATTATGACAATACTTCATAATCAATACAATGATCATGCTCTTCCTCTTGTTTCACGAAGTAAATGGGGTGAAATACCCAAAACACCATTTACCGTTCTCATATCCTGTCTATTGAGTTTACGAACAAAAGATGAAGTAACCGAAGAAGCATCAATAAGATTATTAAAAAAATATCATACCCCCGAACAAATATTGAATTTATCAGAAAAAAAGATAAAAGAACTTATTTACCCGGTTGGATTTTACAATGTGAAATCGAAACGAATCAAGGAAATCTCAAAAATAATACTGAAAGAATTCAATGGAACTGTACCAAATTCATTAGATGATTTACTACGTATTAAAGGAATAGGCAGAAAAACAGCAAATATAGTTATGGTTTATGGTTATAATAAAACCAATTATTTACCAATCGATACACACTGTCATAGGATACCAAATAGAATTGGATGGATCAATACAAAAACACCAGAAGAAACAGAAACTGAACTAAAAAAAATACTTCCAAAAAAATATTGGAAAGAATTCAATCATCTATTCGTTTCTTTCGGTCAAACCATTTGCACACCAGTATCACCACACTGTAATATTTGCCCAATTTACTCATATTGTAAACAAATAAATGTAAAAAACCATAGGTAAAAATAGAAACGTAAAGAAATCAAAAAATTATGTTTTATACGATTTTATATGATTCTCAATTTCTCTAATTGAAATATCGTTATTATCATTCATCATATCAATAATTTGATCTTTTTCACTCCATTCAGCATAATACTCTTTTTGTTTCTTATTAGTTGAAAAAGAAACTCCTTTCTTATCAGCTAAATCCTTTAATTGCTGCAATGATAATTGCGAGAGTAATTCCTTTTTAATTGACATCCTAAATCCATCCTCAAATATATTATATCTATTTCTATTATGGAATGCAATCATTCCATTAAAGGTTTCCTTTTTATCTCATCTTTACCATTCAAATATCCCTAGATCATCTGCCAAAAAAGATCTTTGCAATATCATACAGTTCCATTTTTACTGTTTTTGATTCAGAAACTGCTTCTTCAAGAGTCACCGGAACTATATCATCCCCTTGCAAGGCAGCCATCATCCCAAAATTACCATCTCGAATCAATTCAACAGCTTTTACCCCAAATCGAGTAGCAAGCACTCGATCATGAGCAGTGGGTGTCCCCCCACGTTGCACATGTCCAAGAATAGTTACACGAGTGTCCACGTTCAATCGATTCTTAATCTCCCTTGATAACGAATGCGCGATCCCTCCTAATCGAACATGACCAAACTCATCTTTTTCATCGGATTGAGTAACAACCATTCCTCCTTCTTTGGGTTTAGCACCTTCAGCCACAACAACAATACTAAAACTTTTTCCTTTATCATAACGCGCCTTCAAATGAGTACAAACTTCTTCAATATCAAAAGGAACTTCTGGAATAAGGATTTCATCAGCTCCTCCCGCAATACCTGACATCGTCGCAATCCACCCTGCATGCCGCCCCATCACTTCAACAACAATAACTCGATGATGGGATTCAGCTGTAGTGTGTAAACGATCGATTGCTTCAGTTACTATCGAAATCGCTGTATCAAAACCAAACGTATAATCCGTGCCTGAAAGATCATTATCAATCGTTTTTGGAACACCAACGACAGGTATCCCCTCCGAATGAAGTTTCTTAGCAACTCCAAGCGTATCATCGCCACCGATAGCCACAAGAGCATCAATACCAAAACGTTTTAAGTTATCTTTGACTTTTTGAACATCTTCAGCTTTTTTATAAGGATTCTTCCGTGATGATCCAAGAATAGTCCCCCCTTTTGGAAGAATTCCAGAAACAGCGTAATCGGTTAATAATTCAATTTCACCATCAATCAATCCTTTCCAACCATTACGAATACCAACTATATCCCAATCATATTGAATACTAGCTCGTACAACTGCTCGAATAACCGCATTTAATCCGGGGCAGTCTCCACCGCCAGTCAATACACCAATTCTTTTCATAATCTATCTTTCCACCTTTCCAAATCAATCTCATTATATTCATGAGTTGAGTGCAATTCCCAATTAACACCCACTATTTTAAAACGTTTTTGTCTATAAAATATGATAACGAGAAACAACTATAATTTATCCAATACTCTACTTGCTTTCCTTGCAGAATCATGCCAACGAGGTTTATAGGTTCTCCGAACTTCCTTATCATATTCCTCCATATCTATATTCTTAAGCATCCGTTTTCCTTTTTCAAAGTTTCCTCTAATATTTTTATTAATGGCTCTGCCAGTTCCTCTAAACAAATAAAATGGAAGACTCATAAAAAACTTAAACCCTCTAGGAAGTCCTTCGGGCTTCCAAATCCCATGGGCAGGTTTAATCCACAAATCAGCAGGATCTTCACCAAAATGTGGAATCGGAATTTTTTGTGGTGGTGCATGGTAAAAATCAGCAGATACATCACAAATCTGCCACTTTCCGTCTACAAACACTTCTCCGCTTCCATGGAGAACAAAGAAATTTAACGCATCTACCCACTTTTTAACTAAAGGATCTGCAGCAACGTAAATATTATACAATTCCTCTACTCCTTGAAAACTGTATAATCGATATCTTCCTTTGATTCCAGCAACACGACATAATGCGAGGAACAAATTAAGTTTGTCAATACAGGTTCCATGACCCTTTTTTAAACATTCAACAGCACTTTTTGGAGGTGAAAAATCTATGCGAACATCCATATTTACAAATTTATAAACTGTTTTTGCATACTCTAAATCAGATTTTTGAAACGCTCCAAGTTTATGTGCCATCGCGATGACTTCAGGATGTTGTGGATTGCATAAAAACGTGGGTCGAAGATATCGCTCGTTTGAAGAGCAAAACTTCATTTTTTCGTCAAAAGAAGGAATTGTATAAGGTAAATTTTTTGGTCGTAGATTCAAGGGACCATCTTTACAACCCTTATTTGCATTTAACACAAGTAATGGATGACGAATAGCAAGCCAGAGTAATGTAGGAATAGTCCGGCCAAACGTTTGTGCCCAATGCATATCGAAAAAATATCCTTTTTCTCTCCACTCTTTTAGTTTACCCATTCATCTTTCACCTTCAACTTTACCAAGTTCCTCAGCCATCATTCCTCTCATTAAATTCGCACAACCTTTCGCTTCAGCTCCCGCCATCCGAGAAATATCTGATTCTAATACAAAACCTGTTTTATCACAAACTGGACATCTTTTCAATAACTTTACCCTATCACCAGTCATAATATAACCGGGATAGCTATGAGCGATAGGATCAAGAAATGCAAATCGCCCAAATTCGCCAAAACCAAGGTTTCCCTCATGATCATCAAGAACCATGGGTTGAATCCAGGGATGTAAATGTTTATAACCTGATTTGCACGATACAGCAAGACCATTCATTTCACTCATTCCATAAACGTCTACATAGGAAGAATGAGGAATACCAAGTGTTTTTTCAACAAGATCTGCAAAAGTATTTAGTGGTACCTTTTCATGTTCGAAAATCTTCCACCCACCCCCTGTGAAAACAACACTATCACTTTCCCCAAGATCAAGTTGGATGTCTTCTTTTTCCATAATCATCATCATACTAAATAATTGGAATGGAGGTGAAATGATGATAGTTTGTTCATTTTTTTTATCCAATGATTGCAATAATTCAAGTAATTTTTTTTCTCCTTTAATCATCGCTTTTTTTAATTTACGTAGTATCAATTTTTCCTTCAAGTTTTTTGCATATCCCGTTGAAATCAATCGCGCGATTGTCATACTGATCTCTCGTTCTGTAAGAAAATGCCTGTGTTCTTTCTGGAAAACCTGACCACCTGCGCTAAGCCAACGTCCAATAGTCAGGAAAGTGTTTGGTGAACCAGGATAAACATAGTGAGGATTGTCCTGAAGTAAAGGAGGTATTTTAAGTAATGTTTTCACTGCAGCATAATAAAACCGCTGATATGTGACCTTGTCTCTGAACATAAGACTGTAATTTCCCGTTGTTCCGGATGAGTGATTTACAAGTCCTTCTAACCTTTGTTCAGCCCATCGAAGGAAACCTTGCATATTACGTCCTTTATAATCATAATTTCCAATATCAACAGTTGATATCTTTTGAAGCCAGTCGAACACTGCTTTAGGATGTTCCTTTGGATATTCTTTAAAAAAAGTATCTGGAATCATTGGTACCAGATCGAAATCATCTGAATTCTTTAAATTACCAGGATCAAAATCGTATTCCTCACACAATTGATGATAAAATCTAGAATTGTTGAAATGATATTGAACACTTTCCTTAATAGCTGCGAAGCGTTTCTGTTCTGCTTCTTCTGGAGGTATTGTGAAATAATCTTTAGTTTCATAGATGATTCGATCAATTGTTTTCCAATCTTGTTTAGGCCGGCCAAAAAGGGTTTCTGCTCGTTTCCATACATCGCTTTCAAGAGAAGAAGTCATATGCGTCATGATCTCCGTTGATTTATTCTATCGATAAAGGATATAACAATCGTTATTTAAATATATGAAGATATTTTCTCATAAAGGTAGATTGTTTACAATTCTATTAGTCGAGTAATAAAAGACTGTGACCTTCCTTAAATATTTTTCCGATAACACCTACGACAAATGCAGAAAATATTTCCTATTTTAGTTCTAATTATTTTTTGCTTTATGGATATAATCGAGTACGATCACGTGGAAACAAAATGCATTCTCTAATATTATAAATATCAAGTAATTCCATCATAAACCGTTCAATTCCAAAACCAAATCCTCCATGAGGTGGCATACCATATTTAAAACTCTTCAAATAAGACTCAAAAGCTTCAGTTTTTAATTCTAAAGACTCCATACGTTTAGTGAGCAAATCGACATCATGAATACGCTGACTGCCAGAAGCAAGTTCAACTCCTTTACACTCTAAATCAAATCCACATGAATACTTTTCTTCCTTTGGCATCGTATAAAATGGTTTAGCTGACAACGGATATTTTGTAATGAAATAAAAATCATGCCCTTTCTCTTGCATGATAGTACCAAGAAGCTTTTCTTCTTCAGTGCTTAAATCTTCACCCCATTCTACCTCACAATTATGATCTGAAAGTAATGAAAGAGCTTCATCATATGTTACCCGCGGAAACGGTATGCTTGGAACTTCTAATGATTTATCTAATGTTTTCAATGCATTGATTTGGTCACCTGCTCTCGTCCACATTGAAGAAACAAGAGTTTCAAGAACCCTCATGACATCCTCTTCATTTTCAATAAATGCCATTTCTACATCAACGGCAGTTGACTCATTCAAATGACGACGCGTATTATGTTCTTCAGCACGAAAATACCAGGCTATCTCATAAACACGATCAAAACCGGAACTCATCAACATTTGTTTATATAATTGTGGTGACTGCGCCAGATAAGCATCCCGATCAAAATAGCCTAGTTTAAATACATCAGTACCGCCTTCAGAAGATGTACCAATTAATTTTGGTGTATGTACTTCATAAAAATCCATTGACCGAAGTGTCTCATGCACTGAACCAATCACGGCTGATCGAATCTGAAAAATCGATTGAACGTCAGACTTTCGCAGATCAATAAATCTATTATCAAGCCGAGTATCTAAATCAGCATCAACCTTATCAACAACACCTAACGGTAAAGGAGAATCAGATGGAGACAATACTTTAACTTCATGAGGAAGAATTTCATAACCATTTCGAGCTTTGCCACTTTTTTGACAAAGTCCTTTTACTGAAACAACAGATTCCCTTGGGAGATTTACCAATTTTTCAAACAATTCAGGATGTTCTTTTTTCAGCCCAGTTACTTGTAATGTTCCTTTCTTATCACGAATGATAATAAATGCAATAGAACCAATATTTCTAATATCTTCAACCCAACCAGCAACAGTTATCGTTGAACCAAACTGCTCATTAGAAACATCTAATGAATAATGACTACGTAACGAATTCATAAGAGAACAGAAACAAAAACAGCTACTTTAGTCTTTTTGAACCCGAGAACACATAACCTTTTGGATTTCATTCAATCCAAACTCATTATCCCATCCGTCAACAATTTCTTTCAACGTATCAACAGGTTCAGATTTTAATCTATCAATCCAATACTGAACACGTGGAATAGCACGAATAACATTATCAACAATGGTCACTTGCGCTGTTTTCGCTGTCCGAGATAAAGGATTTAAATCAATAGTTATCACTGTTTTCCCCATCTTTCGTAAAGAGAGGCAGCGATCACCATCTTCAAGAGGAACAAGGACCACATCAGCAGAGAAAATTCCTTTTTTAGAACAAAATCCACGATCATGACTTAATCCAGGTATTCTTGCATTCGCTTCAGCACCTAATATTGCTTGTCCTCCGGTTTTTTTCATTTCTGAGATCAATCGATTCATTCTTTCTTCTGTTCTATGAAATAGGTTCACTTCAATATCACAGGGAACAGCTTTAGAAAGATCACTTATTTCCTTAGCTACTAATGCTACTACATTTCCATTGACCGATATAACCGGGTGATCAGCTAACAATAAAACACAAGCCGCTACTTTTGAAGCTTTATCAGCAATGGAAACGGTCTTTTCACCAATTAAATAATCAAATGCTTCCCCGCGCCCATGAGCAATCAACCCTGTTTCATGCACAAACCCTTTTCTGAAACCTTCAGCTAATCGTTCACGTAACATTAAAGATTCATATCGAGGATGAGACGATGGAATATTTGTTGACATACAGCTAAAGAAAATCACACGATACAATAAAAACCTACGTCAAAAAAAAAGAAAAGATATGACTGATGTTATTAGCCATACATATTCGGTTGTGGAGCTCTACCTGAAGACACCATCGGTTTTGCTTGCTTATGGAATTTCTGCAATTGACTTTCGATTCGTTCAGATTCTTCATATAACGGAGCAACATTAATTTCTGCATCCATGATTGATGCAATAACATTAATTGCTGCTGCCGCAGCTCTTGCATCAGGATATTTAGGATGCGCTTCAGTTAATATTGAAATAACATTAAAATTCGTTTGCTTACCCTTATTCAGCAAAACTCCAGACACGCCAGCAATAATACCATTCTTAAATTGTGCGATTTGCTTCATGGCTAACTGCTGACGGATATCATTAGTAGAACCAATTGCATATGCTTCAGCACACGATCCTTCATTCTTTCCTTCAACTACCATTCCCTCGGGTGAAATCAATAGTCCACATTTTTTTTCTTTCACCCAGCGCATAATTGCACAAGAAATCTCGTTGATCATATGAGGTTTCGGTTTGAACTCAGATACAAAAACAACGATTTTCTGACCACTTTGTTGGACACCAGCATAAATTCGAACAGGGGATAATGGTTCACCAGTATGAACCACCGACAACGCAGGAAAATCTTTCGAGTCCAACGCACCAATCTGTTTTAAATTCAGTGCATCAATTAAATAATTCGCAGCGATCGTACTGACCAATCCAATCGATGGAAAACCAGCGATAACCGTTGCTCCTTCAAGATCTACATTGTCAAAATCAACAATTTCTACCTTATCATGACTCAAACATGCATCACCATCCAAGAATCCATATAAACGTTCTTAGATTTAAAGTCATTGGTCTATTTCACAAAAAAGAGAAAAATTAAGATTTTTTTTACCCTTTAACCACTCCCAAAGGCTTCAACCGAACTACTTTCTTTGAAATCCCTGCTCCGTGTACAGCATCAACGACATCTCTAATATTTTTATACGAACCTGGAGCTTCCTCAGCAGCAACCTTAAAACTAGCTGGATGCACATAGATTCCTCGGCGACCAAGCTCTTTTACAACATCTTGTCCCCAAAACTTTTTCCTAGAACTATTTCGTGACATCACCCGGCCTGCACCATGACAAGTTGAACCAAATGTTTCCTGACTCGCATCAATTCCATGCAACACATAACTTTCCGTTCCCATATCACCTGGAATCAATACCGGTTGACCAACATCCTGATACTTTGATGGAATCTCAGATCTACTCGGACCAAATGCTCTTGTAGCTCCTTTACGATGAACAATTAAATTCCGTTTTTTTCCATCAACAATATGTTCTTCACGTTTCGCGATATTATGGCACACATCATACACGATATGCATACCAAGATCCTCACTAGACTGATTCAACACCTGTTCGAAAGATTCTCGAACCCAGTGTACAATCATTTGACGATTACACCATGCGAAATTTGCAGCACAGGCCATAGCTTTAAGATAATTTTCCCCTTCTTTTGAGGTGACTGGAGCACAAGCAAGTTGACGGTCAGGTAGCCATATATCATATTTTTTCACTGCTTTTTCTAAAATTCTTAAATGATCTGAGCAGACCTGATGACCAAATCCTCGAGAACCAGTATGAATCATAACTGTAACCTGACCTTTCTGAGTTATCCCAAATTTTTTTGCAACCTGTTCATCATAAATATCTGCCACTTTTTGAATTTCCAAAAAATGATTTCCTGCGCCAAGTGAACCCGCTTGCGGGATACCACGCTGCATCGCTTTTGAAGACACTTGAGATACATCTGCTTCTTTTAAGCATCCCTCCTCTTCAAGCATACCAGGATCCTCATCCCATCCATATCCTTGCTCCACAGGCCATTGAGCACCCATAGTTAGCATCTCAGCAAGTTCAGACTTATTTAACCTTATTTTCGCTTTCGAGCCAAGACCAGATGGAACATTCTTAAACATAGTATCGACTAATCGCCGAATAATATCTTGATTAACATCCTTTTCAGAAAGATTTGTTCGAACAAGTCTAACCCCACAATTAATATCAAAACCGACACCTCCTGGAGAAATCACTCCTTGTTCAGCATCAGTTGCAGCGACTCCACCTATAGGAAAACCATATCCCCAATGAATATCTGGCATCGCCATTGCTTTTCCAACAATACCCGGCAGCATAGTCATATTTGCTGCTTGTTCCGGGGCATTGTCTTGCTTCAGGTGTGGAATCATTTCATCTGAAGCATAAATGACTGCAGTTGTTTTCATTTTCAAATTATCATTAACACCCTTATAACTCGCAGGAATCTCAAATCTGTAATCATCTATTTTGTTCAATGGACCATTCCATGTCATTTCATTAACCCATAATAATATAGGTCGCTCTGATTAATAAGTCTTTGACTTCAAAATAAAAAAATTATTTCTGTATTTTTCGAATGTAAGGAACACCAGTCCTTCGATTGATTTTAACTTCATATCCTGAAGGTAACGCTGTTAGTTCACCTTTTTCTGGAGGTTCTTTGGCAAAAAAATGTATAGTTCTAGTGTCCTCATCACTAATGTTGATTTCCTTCTTGTATAAATGATATCCATTATACCGGAAACCTTGATTCTGATTCTTACTTGAGCTACTTTTTGTCTCTTCTGTATTTTGTTCTTCGTTATGCTTTTGAGGTGAAAGGGGAGTATTAGTATCGTCTATCTCAGAAAAAGTATTTGCTAGCTTTTCATGTTTATCTTTTTTAGTCTTTGATGTTTTTCCCTCTTTTTCTTCCGAAGATAAAGGCTCCCATATATCACTTGTTTTCTTTTCTTTTTGATTAGATAACTTTTCCTTCTGCCCCTCTTTCTTTCTTTCAACATGTTCAACTTTTTTATCTTGTTTCCGAGTTAAGAAAGATGGTTTTTTAACTTTTTTAGTAGAAGGTTTTTCCATTCTCTTTTGTTCAGTATCCTCATCAACAGCATGCCATTTTGGTAATGACTCATCCTCTTCTTTTTCTGAGCTAACTTTTATAGTTAACGGTTCTTCCTGTTTCGAGATAAATTCACGTTCATTTTCTTCAGGTTTTACTTCAATAAATTCAGGAATATCCTCTGTTTCTATAGAAGGATGTTCAACTTCAAACAAAGATTCATCAGAAACTTGTATTCCTGAAGAAGGGATAATTTTTGTTTGACTCTCTTTCTCACCTATTCTTACTACTTTTTTCTTATTTTCAGGAGTTTTTATATCTTCTTTTCTTCGAATGACCACCCTAGGTTTTAAATTAGTATCTGTAATATGCTCTTGAGATCTAGATGAATAATGAAGAGATTGATTCGAATTAATTCGCTTTTTCAATGAAGAAAGATACTGATCTTGTTTTTCATCGGAAGAGGTAGATGAGGTATTATCCAATATTTCATGAATTTTTTCAAGAATTTCTTCATCAGATGAACTTTTTGACATTATATACAACTCCTCTCAACATGTCCTGGCAGAGGATTACGAGTATCGTAAGACCAATGAAATGCCTTATTTTATGATTTCTCCTGTTATATGATAGTAGTTTTAATAGCTATATATAAGTTTGTGCATAAAAACCCAGCGTTTTTCTTCAAGATACTAAGCAACTCAAATACTTTTTAATTAAAAAATTTATAAAATTGAGCCTTATTAAAAACTTTATTAAACTCATAGAGTATTTCGAAAACTTTGATGTCAATGGATTTTACAGGGAAAGATATCATATCAATTAAAGATTTTTCAAAATCAGAAATCAATCATATTCTAAAATATGCTGAAAAAATGATACCATTTGCAAAAGGAGAGAAACAAACAACTCTATTGCAGGGAAAAATATTATCATCACTTTTCTTTGAACCAAGCACTAGAACAAGATTAAGTTTCGAAAGTGCAATGAATAGACTGCACGGTCGAGTTATTGGATTTGCAGATCCAACAGCAACATCACAAAAAAAAGGGGAAACGCTTGCTGATACCATAAGGATGGCGGATGCATATAGTGATTTTATCGTCATAAGACATCCCTCTGAAGGAGCAGCTCGGCTTGCCGCTGAATTTGCTGAAGCACCAATTTTAAACGCAGGAGATGGTGCAGGACATCATCCAACACAATGTTTACTAGATTTATTTACAATATATCAAGAAAAAAAGGAAATCGGAAAACAAAATGTCATTCTTCTGGGGGATCTTAAATATGGAAGAACAGTCCATTCACTTGCCTATGCTTTATCACTTTATGGAGCAAATCTCACCTTCGTATCTCCAAAATCACTTCAAATGCCTCGCGAGGTTGTTAATGAATGTAAACAGCTTGGCGGAAGCCCAAAATCTACCACTAAGCTCGAAAAATCACTCAGTGATGCTGATGTGTTATACGTGACAAGGATACAAAAAGAACGATTTCCTGATTTAGAAGAATACAACCGAGTTGTTGGTACGTATCAAATAACAAAAACAATACTAGAACATGCAAAGGAAAACCTTCGAATTATGCATCCACTTCCAAGGGTAACCGAGATTTCATCAGAAGTTGATACCACATCACATGCCGTATATTTCAAACAGGCATTTAATGGAGTACCAATCCGAATGGCATTACTTTCCCTAATAAGTGGGGTGAAATTATGAAACCAATGAAAATCCCTCGGATCAAAAATGGAACAGTAATTGACCATATAACTGCGGGTAATGCGATAAAAGTTCTTAGGATTTTAAATATTCCTCAGGAACAGGGATCTATTGTTAGTGTTGCTATTAACGTGAAAAGTAGAATGGGAAAAAAAGATATTGTAAAAGTTGAAAATAGAGAAATTGCTCATACTGAGGTCGACAAAATTGCATTAATCGCTCCGAAAGCAACGATTAACATTATTCGCAATTATGAAGTTGCAGAAAAACACGAAGTTGAACTCCCCAATCAACTTGTTGGTATCGCAAAATGTTCAAATCCAACTTGTATTTCAAATGGGGAAGAACCTGTTGAAAGCCGGTTTATTGTTTTAGATAAAGAAAAACCAAGGATCCAATGTTATTACTGTGAAAGAGAACCAGAGGATATCGCATCTAGAATCATATAGTAGAGCGTTGGAGTTATTTTCTCTTTGATTGCTCAACTAATTCTTTTGCTCGATCCAATCGAACATTCTCTTCTTTTATTAATTGCTCAGCAATTGAATCAATGCTTTTCTCATCGGCTCCAGCCATCATAGCAATGTTTTTTGCATGAAGTGACATGTGACCTTTTTGAATACCCACCGTGGATAAAGCCAACACTGCAGCAAAATTCTGAGCAAGGCCAACACTTGCCACTCGTTCAGCAAGTGTTTGAGCAGATGTAACATTCATTATTTTTTTACAGACTTGTGCCGTTGGGTGAATACTTCCTGCTCCACCAACAATACCAAGAGCAAGAGGGAGTTTAATTTCACCGACAAGATTACCTGATTCATCCTTCCAATAATTCGTCAAAGAGGTATATTGTCCATTTCTCGTGGCATAGGCATGAGCACCAGATTCGATAGCCCGGAAATCATTACCTGTAGCAATAATCACCGCATCAATACCATTCATAATACCCTTATTATGTGTCGCAGCTCGATATGGATCAATTTTTGCAAGCTCAACTGATTCCAAAAACGCATCCACTACTTTATCTCCTCCAATTAGTTCCTTATCAAAAACCGCTTGGGCAGTCACCAATCGTTGATCCGCAAAATTAGAAAGAATTTTTAACCGAACGTACCCGCCGGTGATATCCTCAACAACAGGCGCAAGAGCTTCAACCATTGTATTCACAGCATTTGCACCCATTGCATCACGAACATCAACATATAAATGTAACACGATCATTTTACCATATGAACTATTCAAAATTCGAACTGCCAAATCCTTTGCTCCTCCGCCAAGATCCGTTAATATTTTATCCTGAGCGTTCGCAACAGCAAGTAATTGCTCTTTTTCAGCTAGTATTTGTTCAGCAGCAGTGGTTTCATCATCAACTCCTAATAATTGTATTTGACCAATCATCACTGGATCAGTAGACTCAGTTCGAAATCCACCATGATTTCGAGCGATTTTTGCTGCTTTACTTGCTGCAGCAACTACGCTAGATTCCTCAGTTGCCATGGGAATCAAAACATCTTCATTATTCACTCTGAAATTCAAGGCTATACCCAGAGGTAAACCAAAAGTCCCAACTACATTTTCAATCATACGATCAGCAAGTGATTTATCCAATGCGGAAAAAAGAACGGTTTGTTCTTCTTTATTTAATTCAGCTATTGAAGAAATAAGAGCCACTCTCTCATCAATACTTTTCCTATAAAAACCTGAAATTTTTGAAGTCTTTTTCATATCCATTGAACTCATCACCTTTTAAAAAATAAGGTTTTTTTATGCTGCAAACGTTGATACCTCATTTAAAGATTACGAGATTTGTTTTCGTTTTTTGACGAAATAAGCTAACTGATACTGGACGGTCAATATTTTTTGTTTTTTACGACATTATGTGCATACGTAAAGGGACAATTAGCTGCGAAAAATCTACTTAAATACCCACATTATTCAAAGCAGTAGAAGGAATCAGGCTGGTAGTTATTTTTGTGCATCCCATCCCATCCTTATTTGCCAGCCGCCCTCCTTCTTTTTCAGGAGGGATTTGAAGGTTTTATTAAAAAAAATCTTTTCAATCAATATTAACCAGTTATATGTTCTCTAATTTTTACTGCTTGACCGAATTGAAATGCTTTCATTTCAACTGGATTTAAAATACATTGTCCTACTGCAAGGAATTCATCATCTTGGGAAACAACAATACATTCATCATAGGGTCGTAAGGAGTTATCAACTGTGGTTACAAATTTTGAAAACACGCTTTTCCCCTCCTTAACAAAAGGTACGGCATCATCATCAATAACAACGCGAAATCTAGGTGGTAAAGTGTGTTTATGAATGCATTTCCCTCCATCTAATTTAAGTGTAAACAAACCATCTGAAGCACGCATTGAAATAACATGTTGTCCATTGACCATAACATTTCTAATTTTTTTTGTTTTCTTTGATTTCACTATTGAAAGTGTACCATGAAACAGGAATTTGGCTATATCTGGACCAAATTGCATTGACGCTACTGCTTTCACCCGGTTTTTGTCTAGTAGGGAACCCAACTCTTGTTTTTGTTCAGTTTTGATTTCATTGATTTTGCCTTTGATTTCATCCCAGAAAATAACATTTTTATCTCCAATGAATTCTTCCCATCGTTTCACACGAACAAGTTCTGTGTCCTTGTCCAACATTGTTGGAAATACGTATTGGGCAAAAGGATACATTTCATCTAACTCTAGAGGTATAGGACCAATAGCTGAATTAACAATTATTCCGTTCTCCGGATATGTTGATTTGATTGCACAGATCTCCCTAGTAAATGTTTTAGAAAATGGCCTTTCAGATTCAGGTAATACAATCACATCAGTGAAGGAATGATCAAACCAATGAAGCAACCGGTATTGCAACCGGAGGAAAAATGGTTGATATATAGTATGCACACCTGTATAAAATAATCCACGAGTTTTTCTCACAGGTTCAAATTGTTCCATCCATTCTCTTTGATTAATCTGATGTAATACTTGCATTGCATTTTGTAAAAAAGGATTGTTACTTGCTTGTTGTTCAACAAGTTCCCATAATCTACCTTGCATGATAGCATTCCTTACTTTTTTCATCTCTGCCATCGAAACATAGAGATTATGTTGAGCAATTAATTCCTCTCGATGTTTTTTTGAGAGAGATTTTAATTCATCAATAGAATATGTTGAACATACTGGACAAGTGCACGGTAGAACATATAAATCATTGATTTTCTCAGTTCCCCAAGGAAAAATAAATCGTTGTTGTTTCGCATATTTAACATAAGCAGATGAATCAAATAAATCACATCCGAGGGCGACTGCAATAGGAAAAACTAACGGGTGACCCGCTCCGAATAGATGAACGGGTCTATTAACTGCTAAACCTTGTTTTGATGCAAGGATAACCTTTGTAAGATCATCATACCATTGATTTTCCATCAAAGGAACAACACCACCAATTGGATGAAGATCAGCATCAATTTTACTTAATTGACGAGCGCAATTCATACGTAATGAGGGATAAATAGATCCTTGAACCGGACAGGCTAAGTTCATTTCTCCCTTTTCCTTAATACTTTTATTTGCCCGTTTCACTGTTTCATTTACCGCTTCTTCAGCCTCCAATTCAGTCTGATCGGGAGTGCTAAAAATGTCAAGAATTGTGCCGATATCACTTCCAATATCACGTTGAAAACGAACGATTTCCAAAGGATCCATTTCAATTTCACCATACATGTACGATTGAAATGTCCCTGAATCTGTCATAATAGGACCTTCAAAATCGATGAGAGAATGAACTCCTTCTGCTAAAGCCCGTTCATGCAATTGTTGATGCTGATAGATGATATATGAGTTAGTGATCACTCCTTGCACTTCAAATTTTTCTTTCATTATTGTTGGAGGAATGATCATTTTGTTTGGATTAATAACGGGGAGTAATGTAGGAGTAGTAAGTGACCCGTGTTTTGTAGTTATTTTACCTATACGACCTGCAGCATCACGTTGTTTAATCTCAAATTTCATTGATTATCAATCGTATACATACACCAGTTCTTATTTAGAATTTTCATCAAAATATTGTTAGAAATGTGGTTTTCTAATTGTTAAGCACCAATTTGAATTGGATTAATAATTCGTTTTAAAGTTGCAATCGCAGATAGTGAAGCTAAATAACTTGAACCGGGATTATTCGGATTAGGCATATTTTCTACTTCAGCTCGAAGTCTTCCAAATCTTCCATGAGCTAGAATCTTATGGCTGTTTCTTGTAGCGACAGGATCAGCAACGATTTCAACTTCAGTTTTATCAAATCCGATACCTGCAATTGATAGATTAGCTGCGACATTGATATTTTTCGGAAACTTCTGCACCGCTTCTCTAGCTGTACCATTGAATACGACCGTTCTTTTTTTAAAATTCTTTCCCAATGCTTTTGGAGGTTTTGTAGTTACCAATGTTACTTTATCAATGGTATCCCCACTCGCTGAAAGAATTCCGTCAATACCACAAACGGCACCAGAAGGAAGAAATAATTTTGAATGATGTTTTCGAGCAATTTTTTCCAGATGATTCCGAAACTCGTCATCAAATAAACTACCAATACTCATGATAATGATATCTTTCCCTTGTTTCAACACTTTTTCTGCATACAATTTCACTGCTTCCTGCGACGCCGCTTCAAAGACAACATCTGATTGATTAAGCAATATTTCACTACTAGCTCCTTTTGCTTTCGCTAATTGATTGACAAGGGTTTTTTCAGCTTCTTTGTTAACATCATGTAAATAGATTGTGTCAATCTCTGGGAATTCTTCTGCGGCTTTTGCCACATCAGTTCCAATAGCGCCACATCCAATTATACCAAGTTTCATAAAATTACCAAAATCTTAAAACCACAAAAATATATAAAAGTATTGCAATGGATGAAATGGATCGATTTTTGGAAGAAGATCTTAATGAAGAAGGAGACATTACAAGTGCTGCATTATTTACAAATGAAAAAGGGAAGGCACGAATTATTTCAAAAGAAGCAGCAATTGTTGCTGGATTAGAAGAAGCAGGGAGAGTTTTTGAAAAAACAGGTGCAACGCTAACAAAAAAAACGAATGATGGATCTTTAGTGGAATCAAAAAAAGTGATAGCAGTAGTTGATGGGCCAGTTAAATCCATTCTTACAGGCGAAAGACTAGCGTTGAATTTTTTAGGCAGAATGAGTGGAATAGCCTCGGAAACTCATCGTATTGTTCAACAATGTCATCAACTTAACCCAAAAGTAAATATTGCTGCAACACGAAAAACAACGCCAGGGTTCAGACGATATGAAAAAAAAGCTGTAGAGATTGGAGGGGGAGAATCTCATCGATATGGACTTTATGATGCAGTGATGATCAAAGATAATCATTTTGCAGCAAAGGGATCTTTTGAAAGCACGATAGATCTTGTAATGAAAAAAGTGAAGGATAAAATCATTGAAGTTGAAGTCGAAGATGAGAATCAAGCACTACAAGCAGCAAAAAAAGATGTTGATGTGATCATGCTTGACAACTTCTCAGCAGATCAGGCAAAAATAGTTGCAGAAAAGATTAAATCAATTAATCCAAAGATTATAGTTGAAATATCTGGGGGTATCACTACGGAGACAATTCTTGATTACGTCATGTTTTCAGATCGAATTTCAATGGGTTATCTCACCCACACGATAAAAAATAAGGATTTTTCACTGGAAATAATCACATAAAAAGTGGAAAAAAGTGTAATATTTACCTTCGTTTTTAAGGAAATCTTTAATAAGCGGCATGCGATTACTTTTCTGATGTGATGGGAAGATATTATTCACAATCAATTTGATATTTGTTGTGTGATGGTATGGTGATTTAGATGAAAAAAATAGTAGAAGAAGTAATGGCAGAACAAAATAATAAAAATGCTTCTAAAAAAACGTCAACCAAATCTACTTCTAACAAAAATAAAAATCCAAAAAATAACCCTAATTCTCATACACGAAATGCAATAAACCAAGAATTAGAGGAAGTTTTGGAAGGATTAACCACAAAAATTAAAGTTGTTGGTTGTGGGGGAGCTGGAACTAATACGATTAACCGATGTTTAGAGGGAAATATTACTGATACTGATTTAATTGCGATTAACACTGATGCGCAGCATTTATTGCAATCAGATGCTCCTCATAAAGTATTGATTGGACGTCATCTAACGAAGGGATTAGGCGCAGGGTCTGTTCCTAAAGTTGGTGAAGAAGCAGCAAAAGAAAGCGAACAAGATGTTCGTGAAAGCGTTGGTCACGCCGACATGGTGTTTGTGACTTGTGGGCTTGGTGGAGGAACTGGTACCGGTTCAGCTCCAGTTGTTGCTCAACTCGCTAAAGAAACGGGAGCATTAACTATTGGAGTAGTCACACTACCATTTAGTGTGGAAGGACTCATTCGTATGGAGAATGCTGAAGCTGGATTGAAACGTCTTCGTGACATCTGTGATACAGTTATTGTCATTCCAAATGATAAATTACTAGATGTTGTTCCAAATCTTTCCTTAAATGCCGCGTTCAAAGTCGCCGATGAAGTATTAATGCGATCGATTAAAGGAATTACTGAAATGATTACTAAACCAGGATTAGTCAACCTTGATTTTGCTGATTTGAAAACGGTAATGAAACGAGGTGGCGTTGCGATGATTGGCCTTGGAGAAGCTGAGGGTGAAAATAAAGCGGTCAATGCTGTTGTTGAAGCATTGAATTCACCGTTGCTTGAAGTTGATATATCAGAAGCTTCGGGAGCATTAGTTAATGTGACCGGTGGAGAGGATATGACTATCAGTGAAGCAGAACGAGTGGTCGAGGAAATTTATTCTCGTGTTGATCCTAATGCAAGAATTATTTGGGGAACAACCGTCGATAAAACTTTGAAGAAAAACTTACGAGCAATGCTTGTTATCACGGGTGTGAAATCCAAGCAAATATTGGGTCCATCCAGAAGATCTATTGAAAATAAGGAATATGGTATTGATCTTGTGGCATAATTTGTCACAATATCTTTATTTTTTATTACATCTTTGTTGAAATCACTCTATCGTAATCTTTTTTAACCTGTTATGTCTTCTCCTTTCTTCCACATTCTTTAAATATGGTTACTTGTTTGACCATGTGTTTATATAAGAGGTGTCCGTTCGTGTCATCAACATCAGATCAGAAAGATATCATTGATAAAGCCTGGGATTTACAACATGATCTCGAAGCTAGACAAAAACGCATCGGGAAAGGTAAATATGGCCGAGTGTTAAAAATGGCCCGTAATCCAACAAATGAAGAATATTCAAAAACATCAAAGATTACTGGTCTTGGTATCATTCTAATTGGGGGAATAGGGTTTTTGATTTATCTTCTTGCGACACAAGTAGCCCCCTGGGTCGGTGAACTTCTCGGATTAATGTAGAAGAGGTTCAAGATATGAGCGATGCAATAGTAGATGAAAAAGAAACAACAAAGATTTTTTCAATTAAAACCCAGGTTGGAAAAGAACAAAATACTGCTGATTTGCTAAGTAGTCGATCAAAAAGGTCAGATTTTGAAATCGTATCGATTCTTGTTACACCAGAACTTCGTGGTTATATTTTTGTTGAAGGATATGACCGTGAACGGTTAAAAGATGTAATCAAAACGATTTCTTATGCACGAACTGTTCTAGATGGCGATATTCCAATTAGTCAAATTGAACATTTTCTTGTTCCAACATCAGCTGTTGCTAAGATTGCTGAAGGAGATGTTGTAGAAATGGTTGCTGGCCCATTTAGAGGGGAAACGGCAAAGGTTACCCACATTGATGATGCCAAAGAAGAGATCACTGTTGAATTATTTGAATCAGTTGTACCAATTCCTATTACTGTTCGTGGTGAACAAGTACGCGTTGTGAAACGAAAAGATGAAGATAAAAAGGAGGAATAAGCAAACATGGCAGAGACTGTAGAAGCGTTAGTTGAAGGAGGAAAAGCAACAGCGGGTCCTCCGTTGGGCCCTGCGTTAGGTCCGCTTGGAGTCAACATTATGGAAATCATCAATTCAATTAATGAGAAGACCAAGGATTTCGATGGTATGCGTGTTCCAGTGAAAGTGATTGTTGACCCAAAAACAAAGAAATTTGATATTGAAGTCGGAACGCCGCCTGCTGCATCATTAATTCTTAATGAAGTTGGTGTCGAAAAAGGATCTGGAGCTGCAAAAACACATAAAGTTGGTTCTCTTACAATCGATCAAGCAATAAAAATAGCTCGAATGAAACATGACAATCTTCTTGGAAAATCATTAAAACAAAAAACAAAGGAAATTGTTGGAACTTGTGTTTCTATTGGAGTTAAAGTTGAGAATAAAGATCCTGCTGAAATTCAACAAGCAATTGATGATGGGCAATTTGATGACAAATTTTAGTTAAATACCATTTTTTCCCTCATCATTTATTTGTTATTTTTTTAAATTCTTTTTAAACCCCTTTGGAAGAATTGTTTTACTGATCGAATCAATCGTTCCTCACGATATGAAAAAGGTAATGTTCTTCCATTTCCCCACGATTTCCGCTTATTGATTTCCTCAATAATTGAATCAACGGTCAAATCCGTGGTATCTATTATCGTAAAAGCAAATCCGGCATATTTTGGCATGTGTGAATCACTTCCACCTGTTCCACCAAGATTCAAATCGGTTGCTACTTGCGCTGTTTTACTATTTGTTTTTGGTTGACTACATCCGTTATATACTTCGATTGCATTGATTTTGTCTTTGATATCTAGAAGTTTTTCTTTTTTGATACCAGACATATTTCGGAATAAATGTGGAACGATGGGGATTCCTCCAGCCTCATAAATGAGTTCAACAGTTTCATTCAAAGGGAGAGCGCGAGGGATGGAGGATTTAATATTTAAGCCAATTAAATGACCATCTTTCGTTGAAATCTCAATACCTGGGATAATAAGAAAATCTTTTGTGGACAATGTTTTTGCTGCTTTTACTGCACCATCGATTTTGTTATGATCAGTAAGAGCAAATCCTTGTAATCCTTTTTTTCTCACTGATTTCATGATCTCTTTTGGAGAACCTGTTGCATCATCAGAATACATACTATGTACATGTAGATCTAATTTAACCACGGTGTTTTTCCACCTTTGGGAATGTTAACTGTTGATTTTGAACGAGAGTGAAGTTTATTTCTTTTATTAAATTATTGTATTTTTTTAACGGTTTATTATTTTTTTTCAATTTGTAATTTTATCGGCTTTGATTTAAATATAATGAATAAAAAAGAATTATATGTGGTGAGGTAGGGAACATGGTGAGTTAAAAACGACATCAGGCTCCTTCCTATCGTGTGCCTCTCCTGTCTATTGCCCCTTTGGATGTCTCTTTTCTTCCTCTCTCCCTACCCCCTCTCTTCCCCTCCTAATTGTTTTTCGATTTTGGGATTAATTCTAATATTATTTAATAAATGGTTATTATTTTATAGTGGTAATACTATACGTGGTATTGATCGAGTTTAATAAGGAAAGAGAGGGTAATATCGAGGATTCATATGAGATGTGATCGGTGTGGACGAGAATTTCGTGATCTCTTTGACACTATCGTTCGAATCGATTATGTCGAACCAGGAAGAGGTAAGCCATATGAATATCACCTCTGTATCGATTGTCGAAAAGGACTTGTTCAATGGGTAGAGGCGGACTCTCCCAAAATTGAATGAATGGTTATTATTGGTGTCGATTCGCACTCTGATCTATATGGGATCTATGACATCAATGAATGGTTTAGGAAAAGGAAAGGAGAAGATGGGAATGTTGGAACCCGGTTCAAAGGAAGAAAAGCAATACATTGAGTATTTAGCAGAAAAAGTACTCATGGGGCTCATACCAAGAAAATTTTAAGAGAGTATCTTAATATGGAGAGGTTAAAATCTATGCATCCCTAGTTGAGATGCTATTTGGAGAATGAGGGAGGGAGTGGAAGGATGGTGAGGTGAGAGATGAATCAAAAAAATGATTTTTTGTTTCCCTCATTCTCATAGCAGTATTATAGGTTATTTTGACACTATATAAATATTTCCATAATATTATAAAAATAAATATTTTTAGAGATTTTTTTTGTCATAAAAGGGAAAGAATATTATTAATAACATTGGAAGGAAAAGAAAGTAGAGGTATCATATGATAAATTTATTTAATAGTTTTTCTAAAAATAAGAACAATGAAACTGTTCAATAAAAAAAATTAAGTGCGGGTGCCGGGATTTGAACCCGAGTTATAAGCTTGGCAAGCTTAAGTGAT
>CAZOPW010000017.1:0-34391 GCA_964581795.1 uncultured Thermoplasmatales archaeon
AAGATATATACTATTAATCAGAATATATTTATATACGATCAATTATTAAAGATTCTCACAGAATCAGGTCTAATTAATCTCTGTTACTGGATGACCTAATAAACAAGAATAAAATAAGTAGAATAGGGGACAATAGTATGCAACTGTGTAGAAGAATAGTAGTTTTATTAACGATAGGACTGTTTGTTGGAGTTAACATAGGATCAAATATAGGTGAAAATAATTATCAAGCACAACAAACCGTTGAGAACACCATATCTCATATGAATAGTAATATATTATTTGAAACTGGGTTTGAGGAACCTTGGGAATTTGATCAAAATGGTGATTATCTCGCACCGCCAGGTTGGGATGTCGATGGTATTTCCACTACTCATCATAAAGATGATGATAAATTAACCCATTACTGGTCTCAAATGACAAAAAATTTTTCTTATACTCATAATTATTTTTCTTATTGTGAATTGGATTCTCCATTTGTTCATAATGGACAGCATGCAGCGGTGGTATGGAGGAAAAATGGAGAAGATTCAACTTCAGTTCAATCTGATGAATGGATGATAACTCCCGCCCTTGATTTCAGTGATCCTGCTCTTTATGATATTACTTTGGAATTTTGGAGTATTTTTGTTCCTACACAGACTATAACGATGCCTTTCCCTTACACGTTTCAAGTTAATAATTCGTATAATATTGAAATAACTGATAATTATGGGTTCACTTGGGATACTGTTGCAGATTTACGGGAGAAATGTTACTGTTATGGGGTTAGTGAATTTGATGTCTATAGTAAATTTAGCGAGCCTATCAAGATTAATTTAGATTCTTATCGAGAAAAGGAAAATGTTAAGATTGGTTGGCATTATTATTGGGATGGTGAAGGAATAAATGATATTTGGGTAGTTGATGATGTTCGTATTTCTGCTAAATATGATACGGTAAATCCACGAATTGATTTCAAGAAACCTGAACAACATTTTATTTATTTTGATGATACAAAAATTCATCGTGAAATTGGTAATACTATTGTATTAGGCGATATTACAGTTGAAGCTGATATTAAGGATGATCAGACAGATATAGAAAAAGTAGAATTTTATGTTGATGGAAAGTTGAAAGAAGTCCTAACTTCAAAACCCTATATTTGGGAGTGGAATGAGTTTTCATTTCGGAAGCATACCTTGTCAATAAAAGCATATGATGATGCTGGAAACGTTGAAATAGAAGAGATGAACGTGTTAAAATTATTTTAGATTAACAAGTTTAAATCAATATCTATTTTTTAACTTTTAGCAAATGTAGATTATGGTTTTTCCAATTAGTGAATGTTTTAGGAATTTTAGTTATCAAAATATTTATATTATTATTTTAAATTCCATATAATTAAATATTTAGTAAAAATTAAATAATTAATATAATGTTCTATATGTGCTGATGGAAGAGAGGGAAGAAAAAAAATGATAATTTTATTCCTATCTTAAAAAAATTTACATTTATCCCAAAGTCATATTCCAAGATGGTAAATTTTTATTCTCTCTTCCATCACCAATCCCTTTTGATTCTCCATACAAAAATATAACAAATATTAATCAACGTTTTGTTTTTTTTTAAAAATTCACAAAAAAGAAAAATCATTATTTTCTCATATCAAACTATATTTAAATAAGTTCTAAACGATAAAAATCAGGGAAAATTATATATGATTTAACGTAATTAAAAAAATGGTATTTGATATGGAGGGTTTTTCAAATGAAAAATAAAATTGTATTGATAATGATACTTCTCTTACTTTTTTCAAGTATTACTTCCTCTCTAGCAATAACAACTCATTCTGAAAAAGAACAAAACGTTACTATGCAAATTTCAATAATGCAGCACAAAAGCAAACAACTACTGGAAAAAGAACTTACAAAAGAACAAGCAGATTATCTAATTAATCTCTGCAAAACACAGTATCAAAACCCATCAAAACAATCAAAATTTATCAATTGTCTCACAGATACTGTATTTACAGCAAATGAATTTACAAGATCTGAATTAGAACAATTATTAACTCCTCATCATTTCAATCATTTAAAAAATATAATACCTTCATTTTGCACAAGTACTGCTTCTTCTTCAACTGCTTCGGAATTTTGTTGTACGATAACGAGTGGTGGATCAGGCCGTGTTTTTCCTTTTTTCCTCCTTCCACGCCCCCGTCTTTTTCTCACTTGGAAGGGAGATAATGACAATGATATGGCAGGAACAACAGTTGGAAGTTTAGTTAGAGACCACGGTTTCAGAGCATTTGGTGGCCAAACGGGATACGCACTTGGTTTTATTGGAGTAGGATTAACCTATGGCTATGCTCAAGGTAACGTGTATGCATTTACTGGTTATACATTGTATACTAGTGTTATCGCTGAACAAATAGATGAGTTTTACCCAACAAATAATAAACCCAAGATTTCAAATCCTCAACCACAGGATAATGAAAAATTAATACCACTTTCATTATCTGAATTATCTTTTACAATTTCTGATGAGGATAACGATCTTATGGGATATAAGGTTACTACTAATCCACACATTGGTATTGGAAACGGTTTTTTAAAAAAAGATGGTACCTACTCAATATCTATTTCTGATCTTAACCCGTCAACAACATACAGCTGGACTGTTGAAGTTGATGATGGAAAGCAAACGTCTTCAGAAACGTTTTCTTTTACAACGGTAAAAGAATCACCCGTGGTGATTAACCCGGTTCCTGCTGATCATAGTACAGCATCTTCAAGTCTTTCCGAAATTCGTTTTGAATTACATGATGGTCAAGAAGACCTTATGGATTACACCGTGGAAACCTCTCCTGATGTTGGATCGAAAACGGGCAATCAGGTATCTAATGGCATCTTTTCAGTTCCTATTCAGGGTTTACAAGATGATACTTGGTATCATTGGTATGTTAATGTTACTGATGGGATACACTGGACGAGAGAACATTTCTTATTTTATACAGGTGCATTAGGTCTTGCAGGATATTGGAATTTTGATGAGGGAACTGGTGACACTGCTGTTGATGTATCTGGTAATGGAAATAATGGGAACATTCGTGGACCAGATCGAACTAGTAATGGTGCAATAAACAAAGGATTAGCATTTGGTGGTAAAAGAGACACGGTAACAATTAATGAAAATGACAATTTACAATTTGACGATACAAATGCGTTAACATTAGCAGTATGGGTAAAATGGAATGGTGGAGTAGCTGAAAGAAGTCAAGGTCTCATTCAAAATAAGTATAGTGAAAAAGGCTATGCACTTGGTTTATATAATGATGGTAGAGTGTCATTTAGTATTGGGAATGGTAAAAAGAATGGAAATGTAAGATCTGATATGATTGATACTTCTTGGCATCATATTGCTGCAGTATGGGATGGTGCATTATTATCTTTATATATTGATGCGGAGTTGGTAAATAGTACGTATCTAGATGATTTTGCTATAAAAAAAGAAACGTACAAATTATTAGAATTTGGGAATAATTGGGGTTATACTGATGATTTAAATGGATTTCATGGAATACTTGATGAGATTCGTATATATGATAGACCGTTATCTGCTTTTGAAATAGAACAACTTTATAATCAGAAAGAATAAGCTTATAAAGCATCAATTTTCTTTTTTTATCCACATTCTATCCTATTTTTTTTTCAATGAATGAAATTATGATTTCGTAGAATGGTTAATTTTGTAAGGAAAAAGGATACTTTTTAACTGTTGATGACCTCAGAAAATATTATTTCTAACCCGCGAATAAATTTTTCACCAAAATCATTCTTTTGCATATATTACTCCTCCCAATATTTTTACTATTGTATTACTTATGATATTTATACCTAAATATTTTTCTATTTTCTCCATTGATAAAAAATAATTATTTTATTTATTTAAAATTATTATTAAATAAAACGATAGATACTCACTATATTTTTGTATAAAAAAATGAAAAGGTATTTAGAATCAAAGATGCTCGTATTATGAAATTAGATCATCTGATACATAAAGAGTTTGACTTAGCATGTTTAAGAGGAAGAATCAGAAAAAATCAACTGAAAAAAAGCGAAGCGTCGAAGATTATTTCAAAGTTATATCAAAAGAAGAACCATTAAATTTTCTTTCAAAACATATTTGTCCGTTTTTAGTAGGATCACAGTGGGATATTATTCGCAAATGTGCATTATTAATGGCGGTGACAAATGATAGAGCACACATCCGCATGCGTTTGCATCTTTTATTATATGGTGAACCCGGCTCCGGGAAATCAGAATTTTTAACCTGGTGGCAACAAAAAATGAATGGAAAACTGATTAACTCGGAATTAACGACGAAAATTGGTCTCGTTGGCGATGCTAGAGGAAAAACGATTCATCCTGGACTACTAGCTCAATATTCAGGCAATATTCTCTTAGTTGATGAACTAGACAAAATGAAACCTTCTGATCAAAATGGATTATTACAAGCGATGGAAGAAGGATCATATACCATTACCAAAGGAAAGCATAGTCAGCAGTTCAAAGCAGAAGTACGAATTATGGCTTCGTGTAATGAACTCACTAAAATTCAACGACCGTTACTTGATCGATTTGATTTTCCTATTCAAGTTCAGCGAATTCAACGTGTACAACGAGCTGAATATGTTTCAGATATCATTGATACCTTTATGGGAAAGGAAGGCAAGGATTATTCCGCTGTTGTTCGCGCTTATGTTAAGTGGGCACGGAATAATGAGACCAAGGTTGATGCAGAAGATGAAGAATTGATTAAACAAGAGATAAAAGACTATATTTTACATACCAATGCTGCAATTGAAGGAGTATCCTATCGAGGACTCGAGTTCTCCATCCTCCGTATCGCCTATGCTATTGCATTACTAGAACAAAGTACTATTAAACAACGACATGTAAAAGAAGCAATATCCATAAAGGATTATTTATTACAACATTTTCAAAAGACATAATAGTTAAAATTCATGGTGAAAATGAAGGAAGTTGTGGGCAACCTCCTCCAATCCATCCATTTTGCTTCAAAAGCCGATGTCATCTTAGGGGACAATCCAAAAACCCACAATACTATTGTTATCACTACCATTATATAAACTTTTTTATAATTAAATGAAACGTGTGTTAATATAATACATTATTTACAATTTTATTATATTAATTACAAAACAGTAGCAAAAAAAAGTGTCTTGAAATAAAATTTTTAAAAAATATATCATTCATAAACAGATGTTTTGGATAGTCTGAATCAAAATATTTAAAAAGAAATAATCAATCAATAATATAAAAATCTAATACACTAAGAACAGTATCTAGTCGAGACAAAATACAATGGTGTAAATTATGAAAGGAATCACAAATTACGAGATGAGAGAATATTTTGAAACAATAACTAACGACATCAAACACATTAAATCCAAACACACTGAATCTACAGATACCACCCTATTTGTAATTGCCACCATTACTGCAGTAACCGCAACATTACTCTACCTGTTACATACACACCCCTTATTACTGTTTTTTATGATTAGTAGCGTTGCATCAATGGGAGCAATTTTAATTAAAAAACAAATTGAATCTACTAATTAACATTTCTTAATAATAACAAATTCAAAAAGGGGAACACAGTTATTCTCCCCATCCATATTTACCGTTTCAAACAAGATACATTTTTCAAAAACAACTTCTTCTCCCTTGCTCCAACTCAATGGAAACGTATAAAAATAATTTTGGTACTGATTCCATGTTTCATTTAACCACTGAACTAAAGTGGTGGTGTTTGTAACGGGGTCTTGTTTTGTTCCTGCTTCCCCAAATTGATTTAATATTTTCTGATGAAAAGAAGAAGCAGAATTCAGGGAACAATTTTTTGAAACAATCCATACCGATTGTGGAACACCCATGACATCATAATATTTTGATGATCCTTCAGTTGAAACTCTAATGTATTCGGGTGAAATCTCCGCAATGACTGGTTGATTAATCGAAGGGAAGGACCAAGTTTTCATTGCTTCAAACCAATAATTATCAACTGTTACTATCATTGAATGAATTTGATCACAGACACACTGAAGTTCAGTTTCTTTCTGCAATGGATTCTCATAAATTAACATATAGCCAACGAGAACAAAAAAAGCAGAAATCAAGGCCAGACCAACGTGAAGCAAATTCACATCCATTATCCCTTGTTCATCACATAATAGACCCAACTGCGATCACCTCTCCATCCCTTTTCTTTAAAGAAAAAAGAACTTGATATGTTCCCTTATGAAACACGAGTGGTTTACCTTGTTTATCGGAAAAGGCAACAGGACTGGAGATGACTGTTTGCTTTCCATTGGTTAATTGTACGGTAACGTAATTTCGAGAATAATAGGAAATATTTGATGTGTTAAGCTGTTCAATTGAATTACAACCAAAAATCACTTTGTCAACTAACGGAGGAAATCGAAGTGTCATTAAGAGTTGACTGTGTTCTGAACGATATGCAGTCATCAAAGAAATTTTTTTACTTACTAAAGTCACGCAGTCTTTGATTTGTTTTTCTTGATGTGTTGTAGCAAGATATTCAGAACTTAAAGCAAAAATTGTAAAAATAATTCCAGAAACAATGACCATGATAAGAAGAGTCATTGGAAGACCAATAACACCAGAATCTCCTCTAATTTCTCTCGAACCAACATTGCTATTTCGTTTCAATTATAATCACTTCCGAATAATTAAATAACGGTGGTGAAATTACATTATTTCACGATTATGAAATCAGCCTTATTACGTCGATGCCATGAGATCAAATCAGATTCGACAGCAGTCATAGAATTACCTCTCTACCTTGTTGTCACAATCATCATAGGAATTGTCGTATTAGGAAGCATTCTTTCTATGATGATGCTACCATCATATCTTGATCCAACAGTTTCAGTAACAGTAAAACCGCAAATTGCAATCATTAACAATACAACTACTCCTTTACACTATCACGTCCTTGTTCAAGATCCCAATCATCAACCAATTGCAAATGCCCATGTCATCATCAAAAACGATTACACCATTTCAACAAACACTACTACCAATTTAGGACAAACCAATGTGACACTGACCCCTTCTATTCCTCAAGGGATATATGAGACATATTACGATGTCATAGTGAAAACACCAGATTTTCAACCTTTCCATCAGAAACACCTGCTCAAAGTCATATTACGACATTGAATCTTATTGATGTAATCTCGATTTTTTTGAATGGGGGAAGACAATCTTATTCACTTTCTTTAAAAACAACTTGCGAAATTCCGTTCGGAAAAAAGTCCCACTAACTAACACTAATCCAATCCCTGTTAGAAATAAAGGAGAGAGCACAATCTCAGTTGCACCAATAGCAGCTAAACCAGCGACAACAAAACAAATAATACCACCAAGAACGCCACTTAACTCCAATGGGATTTCCTTTCTTCCAATTTTCATAATAACTGGTTGGTTATCCTTCTGTGCCTTCATGGACTGAACAAACTGGGATGTCTCTTTTCTAAACGATGTGAATAACGCCTGCTTTTCATCTACACTATCAATTTTGTCAGAAAGAGTGGTAAGTTGCTTTTCAAAACGTTGTAGTTGATTTTTTGTAAGTTCATTCATAAGGATAAGAGATGATGGCTCATCTTTTCCTTCATTAGGTATTAATGAATCTTGTGGCGTTTGATGAATACTTGATGATCCCGTGATACGATGTTCAACTGCTCCTAATCGAGCATTAACACTCATTAAATGTTGTTCGAGATTTCTCATCCATGTTTGCATTTCACTAAGATTATCCTTTAATTCTTCAGTCTGAGCAATTTCATTATTTGATTGTGAAAACCATGACCATATACGTTGTTTATCCATTTCCACTCTATCTCCTAATTTAATATTTATATTTTTGTTAATTTAACCGATATACTGTTACTGCCTGTTCATCACTATATTCTTGATAACCCGCTGCTTTCACCACTAATTTCATATAGTCTTCATTACAATTTTGAGCAAGCGAAGGAGTCACATTAAGTATGGCGAGACCATTATCATTTGTTGTGTTTGCTACCGCATCACCTGATCCAAGAAGAGTAACTGTTGCACCAGCGATAGGACTAGCAGTTTTTGTTTGGGAAGTAACTTTAACAACAACATCATATGATGAAGAAAATGTATATTCACTCGCATTTCCAACTGATTCAGCAATTACAGCGTTTTTAGTTATTTGAGCAGAAATCATCCCCGTTCCTTGTGGTATCATAAAAATTACTGCAGCAATCACA
The DNA here is from genome assembly GCA_964581795.1 of uncultured Thermoplasmatales archaeon. Classification (GTDB taxonomy): domain Archaea; phylum Thermoplasmatota; class E2; order DHVEG-1; family DHVEG-1; genus EX4572-165. Next base: position 8,339 of record CAZOPW010000017.1, read on the forward strand.
GCCACCGCAACAATCATGACAATAATTAGATACATAGGTAAACCTAATACTTGACCATTATTATTATGAACAAATGCTACTTTCCTCATTGAATATTCCCCCATCAACTTAGTAGCACTAAGATATCAAAAGAAAACTTTTAAATTTTTCTAAATTATAAAATTATTATTAAAATAAATAAAATATTGTAATCAAAAGGAAAGAAAAAGAATAACGAATCGCTCGCTAATCTTCTGTTCCATTACCAAGAGAGAGTAACTTTTCGGACAATTCATCTAAAGGTAAATTCGTAGAAACTAAAGGGATATTTTCCCGATCAGCAAGTTTAACCGCCAATGGATCAATAGATCCTGGTCGATGATAAGCAACCACAGATGGTTTAACCGGATGAACTCGGACTGCAATCATCGGACTACGTCCATATTGAATACCAGTAAAAATAAGAGCTCTCTCTGGACTCCACCCATATAAATGAGCATAATCAACAGGAGTGATGTTTTCAATTGTTTTGATACTATCAACAAGAGTGAATCCTTTTACCTGATTTTTTAACCCTCGTTTTCCCTTTGTAACTACGTTTCCATCAATTGCCTTAATAAATGATTCAGCATCTAAGGCAAAAGGATACTCCATTATTTCGATAATGCCCTCTTTTGTTTTGACGATAGGGTCATATTGATGAAGAACTGATCCTCCTCGTTTCTGGTCGATGGAGATAAATGCTTCGATAACACGTTTTACTGTTTGAATTCCAGGGGATTTCCGACGACCTGACTCATAATCACTAATGACACTAGGAGATAAAGAGAGTTCTTTTGCTAGATTTGTTTGACTTATTCCAAAGATATTTCGCCATTTCCTTAATGTAAGTCCTGGTTTTGGGCTTAAGGTTATTTCACCAGCGATTTTTTCAGCAAGAGCGTTTTTTGTATTCATAATTCCTTACCTGTATTTAATTTAAATCTGTAGGGAGCCTAATACAAAACTATCGTTTATTGTACATTTCATCAGTTTATGTATCATCTTATTAGGCTACACAACAGTAATCTAATGACGAAATGAATATCGGCAATATGTTATATAGTTTTCGTATTAATAAAACCTAAAAAATAACTAACTTTGAATGATATCTTGCTATCAATAAAAAATATAAATTTAGTAAAAATAATATTTTCTAACAGAAAAATTAATATAAATTAGAAGACTATTAAACAATTGTTAAATTATATGTATCGGGGGAAAAATATGACAAAAAAGAAATTAAATAAGATATTAATAGTTGGAATAACTATCATCCTACTAACCATTGTTTTTAATCCAACACTCATCGCTATAAAAACAGACAATCAAACTGTTCAATATAATGCAATACAAACTGGTATTCGAGGTACAGATCATCATACGGTTCTAGGTGAACAAGGTACTGCCACTTGGTGTCCACATTGCCCATCAATGGGATATTGGCTTGGACAAGTACAAGGTGATTTTGTTTATGTTGCATTAATAGCAGATAAAAACGGTCAAGCTTCATCAAGGTGTAGTGAATTAGGTCTAACAGGTTATCCAACAACGTTTTTTGATGGAGGATATAGAGATGTTGTTGGTCATCAATATAATGTCAATAATCTTCAAAATGCATATGATCAATGTCAAGCAAGAACCGTTGCAGACCTCTCTGTTTCGTTAAGTGCTACACTTGATGAAGAAAACGATGAATTAGAAGTTGTCACCTTTATTGATAACAATCAAGATTCATCATTTTCTGGTCGACTTCGAGTATTTGTATGTGAAAAAACATCTCGATTCGATGACTATGATGGAGATCCTTACGTAAATGGATTTATCGGTTGGGCACCCAATACTGCTATAACAATTGGTGCACTCGGTAGTATATCAAAATCGGGGTCTCTTTCTTATCCAGACATTGAAAAAGATAACATCCTGATCATCGCTGCAGTATATGACTCAGCAAATGATTACGTTCAACAAGTCGAAACCGCCACTCCAGTATCAGGAGGAGATAACGGAGGAACTGACTTTCTACCACCTGTTGTCAAAATAGAGAATCCAAAAGAAGGAGATATTGTAAAAGATACAATAAATATTGAAGGAACAGCACATCATCCAGAAGGAGATGGAAAACTAAAATGGACATTCATAAAAATTAATGATGGAGAATGGGAAAAAACAGATGGTGTAAACCAATGGTCTTACACCTGGGATACAACGGCAACAGAAGATGGCGAATATGAAATACAAGCAATAACTTCTGATGGCACATTGCAATCAGCAGCTCACGTTATTCACATTCTCGTAAATAATTACGCAAACTTCCCACCATACGAACCAAACATGCCCACGGGTCCAGAAGAGGGGACTGCTGGTTATATGTATACTTATACAACGCAAACACAAGATCCAAATGGCAATCAAATCAGATATGGATGGGATATGAACAATGATGACATCGTTGATATATGGACAGATTACCATGAATCAGGAGAAGAAATCCAAACAGATATCTCATGGGGCGAAGCAGGGACTTATTATCTAAAAGTCAAAGCTGAAGATAAACTTGGCAATGCTAGTGAGTTCTCACAAAGTTTTACAGTAGAAATCACCGGAACTAATCAAGCACCAAGTACACCAGTTATCACAGGTCCTTCAAAAGGAATTCCCGATGAAGCATATGAATTTACTGCTACTTCAGCAGATCCAGAAAAAACGGATATCTGGTATTTATTTGATTGGGGTGATGGAGAAGATTCTGGATGGAGAGGACCTTACTCATCTGGCGAAAGTCTTACGCTTTCCCATGCATGGGAAAACGAGGATACTTTTGAAGTAAGTGTGAAAACTAAGGACATCCATGATGAAGATAGTGAATGGGGAAAAGTAAGTGTATCCATTCCTCATTCAAAAACAATTGTAGAGCACTGGATACAAATAATAATGGAGCATTTTCCATTATTAGAACGGATTATCTCTATCTTTTTCTAATCCGATTCTTTTTTCTTTTTTTAACTGAATTTTTAATGATAAAAAGATGGATGAATAAAAAAATTAAAAAAAGATGAGGGGGAAATCCTCTCTAATTAGCTTATTTTATTTACACGGTTTAAATTTATATCCGTAGTAGATAGCCCCAGTACTCCCATCTTGTTGAATCTTACGAAAAACACTTTCCACTTTCATACCAATGTGAATTTCGTCTGGTGAACAATCAACAAGTTGAGCGGTCAACTTAGGACCCTCATCAAGTTGAATGATGGCAACTGGATAGGGAACTTGTTCTTCGAAGTCTTCTGGTCCGACGTGGATAATGGTATACGTAACAATTTCACCTTTTCCACTTAACTTCAATTTTTGCATTTTCCCCATGCTTTCTCGTCTACAATATGGACAGGATTCACGTGGTGGAAAATATACTCGGTCACAAGACCCGCATTTATTCCCCATGAGATTATATCGTTGCTGAATTTCTCTCCAAAATCGTGGTACTCCTTTCGGCATCTTTACATCGCCTCCATTATATGGACAACACAAGTTGCCCCTGATCCACCAACATTATGAGCAAGTCCAATACGTGGATCTTTCAATTGACGTTTTTCAGCTTCACCTCGAAGTTGCTTTGTTAATTCAACAATTTGAGCGACACCTGTTGCACCAACTGGGTGACCTTTTGATTTTAATCCGCCACTTGTGTTCACGGGTAAGGATCCATCAATGGTAGTAATATTATTTTCAACTGCTTTACCACCTTCACCTTTTTTCACAAATCCTAAGTCTTCAATGGCACAAATTTCAGCGATAGTGAAACAATCATGTACTTCAGCAAAATCAACGTCTTTTGGTTTTATTTTTGCTTGTTCATACGCCATTTTTCCCGCGTGGACAGTTGCATCAAGTGTAGTGATATCTCTTCGCCCGTGAAGGGAAAGGGTATCTGATGCTTGTCCAGACCCAATGATTTTAACTGGTTTACCGCCGAATTCCTTTACTTTATCAACTGCACATAACACCACAGCAGCTGCGCCATCTGTAACAGGTGAACAATCCATTAAGCCAAGTGGTTCGGCGACTGGAGTTGCGTTTAAAGCGGTTTCCATTGTTATTTTCTTTCGATACTGGGCATATGGATTATTGACTCCATTAGCATGATTTTTCACGGCGACTCGAGCAAGATCTTCTTTCGTTGTTCCATATTCATGCATATGCCGTTTTGCAATCATTGCATATAATCCAGGGAAAGTCGCTCCAAAAAACGCTTCCCATTCTTGATCTGCAGCGGTCGCTAATGTTTCAGTTGTAGCAGAACCTCCGACATCATTCATTTTTTCAATTCCACCAATGACAACAACATCGTTAACACCAGATGCAATGGAAAGATAACCTTCTCGTAATGCAAGACTTCCAGAGGCACAAGCTCCTTCAACACGGGTTGCAGGAATGTGTAAATGGGAAAAACCACTTGCGTCTGCAACGAGAGCACCAACATGTTCCTGGCCCACGAATCGTCCACTACTCATTGAACCGATATACATGGCATTGATGTCTTTTCCGGTTACTCCTGAATCAAGGATTGCTTTTGATCCTGCTTCTGCGGTAAGCTGTCGAAATGATTGATCCCAGAGCTCACCGAACTTTGTTAATCCAATTCCAATTACTGCGACATCTCTCATTTATAATCACTCCCAGTATAATAAATCAGTATATTTTGCATATATTCCATAATTGATGTATTCTTTGTCATTGATCATATCATCAATTAAAGGTGCTTTATCACGTTCATAATCATTCATATGATCGGTAACGGTAATATCAAAACTGTCACTGCCTGCACCTGATCCATAACTTGTTACCAAAATGCGATCTCCAGCTTTTGCTATGTCGAGTACACCTGCTAAACCAACAAGTGATGCCCCGGAGTATGTATTTCCAATGTATGAGACTTTTAGACCAGGTTTAACTTGTTCTTTTGTGAAGCCTAAGATTTTTGCTTCCTTTAAAGGAAACTTTGCATTTGGTTGATGAAACACAGCATAGTCATAGTCTTTTGGATTGGTTTCAGCGATTTCCATGAGTTTTTTTGATGCATTAGTAACGTGTTTAAAATAAGCAGGTTCTCCAGTAAATCGGCCACCATGACGAGGATATTTTTGTTCAGCACGTCGCCAGAAATCAGGTGTATCCGTTGCATAGGAATACGTGTGATTGATGGTAGCTATAACATCTTTTTTCCCTATAATGAATGCAGCACCACCTGCTGCAGCTGAAAATTCAAGAGCATCACCGGGAGCTGCTTGTGCAGTATCTGCGCCAATCGCAAGTCCATATTTGACCAATCCTGCTTTCACATGGGAAAAACAGTTTTGCATCCCAGCGGTCCCTGCTTTACAAGCAAATTCATAATCTGCTACCATTAAATCTGGAGTTGCTCCTATGGCTTCACCAACAATAGTTCCTGTTGGTTTCACTGCGTAAGGATGTGATTCACTTCCAATGTAAATCGAACCGATATCCTGTGGATTTATGTTACATCGTTTCAACGCATATCGAGCTGCCTCTACGCTGATTGTTGCCGTGTCTTGGTCAATAGAGGGAACAGATTTTTCGGCGATACCGAGTCCTTTTGCAATCCGGGTTCCGTCCTTGCCCCAGACATTGGCTAGTTCCTCAGCTTTTATTCGTAATCGAGGAATACTTCCTCCGTAACTGACGATTCCAATATCTGTCATAACTTAGTCACAGAGGCCAAAATCAACAATCTATATATAAAAATGCCGATTAATTTTTCGTTGATATACGATAGGTTTAAAAAGGTTAGAGTGAAATTTTTTCACCCTTTTTCAAAGATTCTAAAGATTTATCGGCGATTTTCTTTAATTTATCCTTATCAGCAACAGCTTTTCGTGCTTTTAAATTCTGTTCTTTGATAATGCGTTTATGTTCCTTCCATCGTTTTCGCCGTTCATCTCGAACAGACATGATTTTTGATCGCATTTCCATTGCTTTTTCATGGTTTTTAGTTGCTTCATTACGAGTTTCGATGTATTCTTCATGTTTTTTATTTGATTCAGCAATGGAAATAGATAATTCATGAACCATTTTAATATACTGTTTATGTTTTTCCTGACTTAACTTATAAAATTTTTGAACCAGTTCATGTTGTTCATCAGCTTTCTTAAACAATTGATCGATAGCTTCATCTTTTTCTGAGATATCAATTTGCAATTCCTTTTGTTTATCAACATGTTTTTTTACAGATTCAAATTCCTTTTTCTTCTCACGGATTTTTTCAATAAGCTCGTTTTCATCCTGCGGGCTTAACGGAACAGTTTCCTGTCGATATTCAAGCATTTGCACATCAGCTTTTAACTCTTCCAATCGAAGAGGTAAATTCTTAAACACTTCACCTTTTTTTTGCTGACGGGCTTTAATTAACTCTTTTGCTTGCTGTTGTAACTCATTTCGCAATTTTTTATGTTCCTTCATCTCAGATACGAGCTCATCACGTTCATCTCTTGTTTGTTTCATGTTCTCTTTGATTTCTTTATGTTTTGCATTGAGCATGTCTCGTTCTTCACGAAGAATTTTAGCCATATCATTTAGTTCGTTTCGCTTTTGGATATATGATTGGAATTTGTTTTCCGCATTGCGAATTTGTTCAAGCTCTTGTTTTTTCTGGGATTCTTTAGCCATGATAAACCCAACATTACAATTTGTTTTTTTGGAATAGAATTTAGGATACCATTATTCGTAGGTCATTTTTACCTTTTTCTGCAATCCAAGGAAGCGTGATATCCGCATGTCCTCCTGCAGGGATAATAAGCTCCTCTACTTTATTTTTTTCCTTGTTGTTAATAAATAACTTCACTGAAACATTTTTAGCTTGCACTGATCCATTATTCAGTAATCGTAAGGAAGTAGAGACTTTATCATCTTTTGAAAATGATTTCGGCCAATGAAAAACATCCTTAATTTCAAGAGAAACAGTTCCATCTGAAAGAGAACAAAAGAGTGGGATTTTCTCCTGTTTGCTTTTTCCTTCAGTGGTTACAATTAATTCAAACTCGTTCCAATCACCGGGGTTCACTTGATCACTTGCAGTTACCGTTGCCGTAATCGTCTGCTGATTTTTAGCAGGAATCGAAATTTGATTTTGAGAAAATTCAATATTCCATGAATTAGACTTTTGTGCTAAATCAGAAGAGATATGATACGTTCTCATTTTATTTGTCGTGTTTTTTAATGTTACTTCATAAGTTGCAGTGTTATCAGGTGAAATTTCTTTAACACGATCAAGACAGATGATTTCAACATATTTGTTTGTGAGAATAAATGCCATCAAAATAAGAATGAAGAAAACCACTATAAAAATTATGGATACTAAAACAATAGGTCCATATTCCCCAAAGACTTCCGTCAAACCAAGAGATTCAGAGATTCCTTCAAAATAATCGTATATATTCTCAAAGATATTTGCTCCAATAATCGTAATATTAACAGATACATCTTGTTCAATGCCACTTCGTTTTGATCTCACTTTAAATGTTATCGTTGCTTCATCAATCTCTGTTTTCTCTGGAATAGAAACCTTTACAGAAACATTTGTATTATTTCCAACTTCAAGATTATCAAAAGTATTTGGAGAAACACTGACGGAAATATTCTCATCAGCTGTTGCAGAAAAAATAAAACTATCTTTCCACAGTCCAGTGTTATTATTTTCAATTACAAATGTAAATGTAGCATTTGTTCCATGGACTACCTCTTTATCTTTTGGAGCAGTAATAATCGTATCATACGTTACTGCATCTTCAGAAACCTCTGCGGATAACTGAACCGTATCATAGCCTGTTTTTCCAATAATTTCAAGCGTAATTTCTAAGGGATCTTCATCATAAGCATCAAGGGTTGTACCAAGAGAAGTCAATGACACGGTCACTGACTTGTTACTATTTTCACCGATAGAAAATGATTCAGGAGTAATAGATACATCCCAGAATTCCTGCTCATCAGAAGAAAATGTGTCTGCTTGAACACTGACGGAAACAGAATCTTGTAATTCACTAGTTATATCAAGTGCATATTCTACGGTCTCACCTACTATAATTTTTCCATTACTTGGGTTTCGAGCAGTTGAAGTTTGAATATGATCTGTTTCTGAAAGCGTGAATGAAAGCAGAGAAAGAAAGTCACTTGCACCATAAAAAATTTCAGTAGATCGTAAGAAATTATCTGCAGCAGCTGGCTCACTTAATGAAAGACGTAACCCTATCTCATTGCCATATGTGAGCTCCTGGCCTGCTCCAAGATCATCAAATGTGAACCGGTATGGTTTTAACGAAGTAGAAAATAAATTCGTTCTCTCTAATGTTACACTATCTGTATCAAGAGTGGTATTTCCATATCTTAATTCCGCTGTTACCACCATTTGATCGTTTAATCTTTGCCCATCCTTATGGTTAATATACACAATTGCTGATGCATCTGAAATGATTTTATTACGGTTCAATTCAGGTCCAGTCCATACGCCGTTAGAGCTTACGAGATCAACTGATTGTTGTACTGCGGTATTAGGTCGAGATGCTTTTAAAACATTATTTGGATGTAAATAATAGGTAACGCTATTATCTTCACCACTATCTGTTGTCCTTAATGGAACAGTAACTGAAGAACGATAATCGTTTGAGTCATATACAAACGAAGAACTAATGATTGCTTCAACGACCTCGGCGATATCCTCCTTTGTGATAGATATCTCAAAGCCTTCTTCTTCCATGAGTTCTTCGAGTTCATCAAGAAGTGCGAATAATTCATTTATAGAACTGATATCAGTTATATTTGCAATTGATCTTATTGCTTTCACGACGAATTGAGTCACATTTTTTAATAGTGGATTCTCCCTTTTTAAGAGGGTTGGAATTGTTTTTTCTCCAGGTATAAGTTCAACGGAGAATAGGATAGATTGGTTTGGATTAATTGTTTTGGAGATATTTGTTAAAGTTACCGATTGTTGAATTGTTTTCTGAAAATAACCAGGTGTTAATGAGATCGTTGTATTTTTCACTTCAACAGGAAGAATTGATCCCTCACTGTATGTGTATACGGTTAATTTCACTTTATCGTTCTTATGTAACTGACTTGCAGGTTTTGTTCTAAAGAAAAGCTCATAATCGATATTGCCACTTAATTTTATAGTTTCATTTCCAGTATATTTATATGATTGAATAATACGTAATGGATGAGGGAATAAGAGACTAAATTGATCAAATAATTCTAAATATTCTATTGGAAAACCAGTTAATTCTTGGAATTCCTCTGCATCTAAATTCTCAAATAATACAAATGCCCAACTTATAAACCATTGTAGAATCGTTTCATTATCAAAAGATACCCCTTCTTTTAATGAAATATCGATGAGACGAGGAGGATAATATGAAGCGTTATTATCAGTTGGTGGGATTTCGGAGAGAAGGGGATATGTTCCAAGTGAATCGAAATTCAATCCCTTTTTGAAATACAATTTTGTTTTTTCATCCTGTTGAGCTGAACAAAACGGTGTGAATAACGGTGATATAAGGATAGAAAGAGCTAGAATAGTGCATAGAAAAGTTCTTAATGCGTGCGTTTTCGATGGCATCTCTGCATAACCTCGGCAACATTAATATCCATTGGATTAATATATAAATGTTTGTTTACAGCTATTATCAATTTTTCGGAAAAACTCCGATATGTTAAACACCTGTTACTTTCGACTTTTTGTTCACATTTTTTTGTTTTTCTTTTTTCAACAATTTTTTTTGAAAAAACATAAATACTCATATCTTATCAATACGTTGAGGATTATTCCTTGATTGGGATGACACATGAGGATAGTTAGAATACTTAAAGCCATTCTTATCATCAATCTTTTCTTATTAGCATTTCATTTCTTCACTCCAACTATCTTAGCTTCACCCGACATGGAAATAGAAGTCCTTCCTCCACAACCAGTAAGTCAACAGAATTTCACCATTAGTGTGTATAATCCAACATTGGCCAATGTTACACCATATTTAACTGACGTCGTTATTAGGTTTCAACAAACAAATTATACTATTACCGATATTCTTCCTAATCGAGAACTTGTCCTCACTGCACCACAAGTAAACATTCCAACACAATATACAATTGAAGCATACAAAGAAGGATATAACGATACAAACAAAACAATTACAATAATGCCAGATTCAGCTGATCCAGCTCATATTATTATCACAGTAATAAATGATACAATAATTGCCAACTCCTATTTTAATCTACGAATAACTGATGAATATAACACTCCCATTCAAAATGCTACAGTAAGCATTCAAAATCATAATGATAAAGACTCAGATGGATTGACAAATGAATCAGGCTATATTAGATTACGAGCACCAAATAAACAAGAAATTCAAATTCTTGCTCAAAAAGAAGGATATCAAGATGATACAACTACCATTTGGGTAGAAACAACGCAGGATTCATTTACTCAGTTCTTAACAGACCCATTCACACCTATTCTCATTGCAATACTCATTCTAATAGGATCGATTCTTTATGTAAGCTTAAAAAACAAAAATTTACTCCCCTCATCAATTCCATCTCAGATCACATCAAAAAAAGAGGGGAACACCCAAACAAAAGAGGCTTACCATCACGATTCGATTAAACCAATAAAAAAAGAGAATAGAAAAACATTAAGAGATTTTCAAAAGATAAACCATTCAACGCTGTCACCTAAAATTGAGGAAATAAACATTGCTAAACCACGATCTCGCAAAGACATCATTCACCTTGATCACAAACCACAAAATACATCATCACAAAAACCCATTAAACAACATCATCAATGGTTTTCAGAAAAAGAAACAATTGATGAAAAAGTAGATGAACTTTTATCAAAAAAAGCTCCAAAAGAAACAAAAGATGATTGGTTCAAAGGAACCGATTCCTTAAAAAATAGAATTGATTCAACAATAACACAGAAACAAAAAAAGAAAAATTCAACATCTTAATTTTTTTAAAAGTGAAACCATTAATCTTTTAATCTTATTTCTAAAGTGTCTAAATCTTTTGGAATAACAACTGGTGAAAAGACTTCTTCAGCCTCTTTTTGTAATTGTTTTGTCGATAAATATCGAGGACTAATATGAACCAACACTAATTTATCAACATGAGCACTGCTAGCTATTTCAGCGGCTTGTTTCGCTGTAGAATGGCCATACGAATTTGCTCGTTGCTGTAATGAATCATCAAAAGTTGCTTCATGAATTAACACATCAGCATCCATTGCAAAAGAAACCATCGAATCAATTGGTTTTGTATCCCCACTATAGATAACTGTTCTCCCAGGTCTTGGAGGACCAAGCACCATTTCAGGTTCTATTATTGTTCCATTTGATAGTTCTACATTATGACCTTGCTGTAATTGACTGAATAAAGGGCCTTCTGGAACACCAAGAGACAATGCTTTTGGCTTGTCAAACTTTCCCGGTCGTTTTGGTTCACGAAACCGAAATGCCAAAGATGGAACACCATGATTGGTTTGTAACACATCAATATAATATCCTTCGAAAACAAGGGTATCTTCATCATGTATTTCATGAGAATAAATTGGAAAAGTCGGTCTGAAATAACCAAGAGTAACAAGTTTAACAGCTAATTCATCCATCCCCGGTGGACCATAAATGTGAACAGGATCCTTTCTATCATTCAATTGCATCGTTTGTAAAAGTCCAGATAATCCAAGAAAATGATCTCCATGAAAATGGCTGATGAAGATACGAGAGATTTGCATATAACTCAATGAAGATTTTTGAATCTGACGTTGTGTTCCTTCACCACAGTCAAAAAGAAGGACTTCACCATCTTTTTTCAATGCAACACTAGTTACATTTCGTTGGACCGTTGGCCAACTTCCACCGGTTCCTAGAAAAAACAGTTCTAATTGTGACATCTTTATCAGGTCATTTCATTTGAGACTAAAAGTATTATGGTGTTTGTTCAAATACGTGAAACCATCTAGTTAAACTCTTGTGTACACGAAGAGGATAAGAAATTTTATGAACAAGACCCTGGAAACTATAATTCTTCAATTGTTCTGAGAACGTTCCAACAACTGCTCTTTTTCCTGGTTTAAGCATGCGTTGTATACTCTGCATAGCACGAACGTATAATGATTGAATTTCTTCACCTTGAGTACTCGTTGCCTTCCCATAAGGCAAATCAGTAACAATAGCATCAACTTTTTGAGATAATTGATCCGGGACATCTGTAATATCTGCTGAGATCATCTGATAAGGAGTAATATTATATGATTTCAAATTTTGTTTAGCTCCATCAACCATATCTTTTGAAATATCACTGCCCATAACGTTCATATTCATTAGTCCTGCTTCAAGAAGAAAACCACCAGTTCCACAAAAGGGGTCAAGCACATACTCATTTGGTTTTACACGGCAGATATTGACAAGAGCACGAGCAATTTTTGGATGAAGTGAAATAGGCGAGAAAAATGGTCGTAAATGAGCTTTCCGCTGTTCAAAATCACTACGATTGATTGCAGCTTTTTGTTCTGAAACATGAATAGATTCATCTGTGATGAGTAAAAAAATAATGTTTTCTGGATGAGTTAAATCAACTTTTCGGGTTTGAGTATAAACATCAGCAACTGCTCGTACAAATTTTTTTGAAGGTTGACTTTCAGACCTGTTCCTTGACCGAATAGCAATCGTTCCTGTTGTTGAAAGAGGATGATTCTTTGACTTATGTTTGATTTCAGCAAGTATCGGTGGAGAGCTAAATAATAATCGGCCAATAGAAAAACTCATTGATAATCGTTGTGCAAAATAATCTATTTGATTATCAGTAAGATCAACTGATAGGATAAGAGCATCTTCATTATAAGATGTTATTGAAAATGAATGATGTTCAGCTTTTAAACAAGAGATGATTTCGTCATGGGCAAGCAATGGATACTCTTTTGATAAATCAAAGATAATCTTAGTAGTCATTTTAGAATCCTAAGTTTTATTTTTTTAGTTGTTGTGAAGAATCATTTTGAAATGTGATATTAATTAATAATGGCGTAATCAGAGTCGTACAAATAGTTAAAAGTACGGTTACAGCGAGAAGTTGATGGGCTATGATGCCAACAATTAATTTTTTTGAAATTGCTGTACTGACAATAATTAATGCAAGTTCCATTCGAGGAATCATTCCGATGCCAATCTGAAAGGATTCTTTAACACTTGATCCACTTACCAAAGCACCAATTCCACAACCAATAATCTTTCCGATTATCGCTATTATTATGATAATGATTGCAAAAACAGCAATGGAAGTAAATGAACTAATGTCCTGTTCTATTCCAATAATGAGCTTTGCTCCAATCCAAATGAAAAATAAAGGAACAAAAAAACCATACCCAATAGTCTGGACATCATCAATTATTTTTCGAGATTTTAATGACTGGCCAATTAATAATCCTGCGATAAATGCACCAATGATACCTGAAATCCCAAATCGGTCTGCAAAAAATGAAAATAATAAGAACAAGGACAGTGAAATACTAAGAAATGCTTTGGGCAGATGAATATGTTCTCCAACACCAAGGATTCTATCAATAAATTTTAACCCAAGGTAAACAAAAATAATGAAAAACAATGCAATCTTAAGTCCAACATAAAGAAACGGATCAGATCCAACGACAAATGCAAGTAAAACAATACCAAGAACATCATCAATGACCGCCCCGCCGAGTATCGCAGCACCTGCATCTGTATCAAGCTTATGAATATCCATAAGTGTTCTCACAGTCACGCCGACAGAGGTAGCAACAAGGATCAGGCCAATAATCATACTTTCCTGACTGGTAAAACCAAACAACAACCCTGTTCCGATTCCCATCCCTAGTGGTACAATGACACCACCAATTGCAACAAAAGTTGATGTCCTTCCCATCGATTTCAATTGACCTATACTTGTTGAAAGCCCGGAAATAAACATGAGAAATAAAATACCAATTTCTGCAAGAAAGTCAAATTCAACTGATAAATAACTCAGGGAAGGAACCGTCCAATTGAAACCGAACAAGTCAATTGTTTGACCATTAAATATTGTAATACTTACTAATCCAAGAAAAATTCCTGCTACAATTTCCCCAATAACTGATGGTAATTTTAATTTTGAGAAGAGGTAACCAAATACCCTGGCAAAAATCAATGCCAACGCAATCAATAAAGCAATATCATAAACCGTTATCATCACCCTCTACACTAGAGTCATCCTCACCCACTAAGGGATGGTATTGTGTCGCTGCATAATATTTACGAATTAATTGATGTAACGTTAATTCTCCAATGATCTTGTTTCCTTCCAACACAGGAAGGCGGCGAAGCCTGTATTTTACCATTTTTTGCAAAGCTTCCATTATTTTATCATCTGCACGACATGAAATAATCTTGTTGCACATGATATCTTTCGCTGTTTTTGCGGTTCCATGTTGAAGAGAACGGATGTCTGGCATTCCAAAAACGTATGATGGAAGATCCTTAGGTGCAAGAATAGATAATACATCATGTTCAGTGATTACACCAGTAATAATGCGATCAGATCGCGAGGTTACCACCCAGATATGGTTTCGTCCACCTAAAATAGAAAGAACATGGAATATATCTTCATTCTCTTCTATAAGTGGAAGATCCCAAATTCGTTTGTCCATAAGCTGTTGAACGGTCAACTCGTAAAAATCTGCAATCAAACGATTTTTCCCAGGCATAAGAAGTGAGAATTATAAACAATTATATAACAACTTCTCTTTAAGCGAAAGGGCGCAAATAATAATAAAATATATCAGTAATACTAATCTCTGTAAAATAGGTGTTTTGACAAATAGGTGTTTTGACAATTATAAAAAAACATAATTATAAAGTACACGTCTAAAGATTAGGCTACTGAGTTTGAATGTCTAAACGTCCAAGCTATGATGAATATTTCATGAGTATGGCCTTTCTTGCTGCCACAAGAAGTACCTGTCTTCGTCGTCAAGTTGGAGCAGTCCTTGTTAAAAATAAACACGTCCTTGCAACTGGATATAATGGTCCACCAAAAGGAATGAAACATTGCTCCGAAACGGGCTGTTTACGGGAGAAACTTGAAATCCCTTCTGGTGAACGACATGAGATCTGCCGAGGGCTTCACGCTGAACAAAACGCGATTATTCAAGCAGCTGTATTTGGAATTTCAATAGATGAATCAGTTATCTACGTGACTGACACCCCTTGTGTAGTATGTGCAAAAATGCTAATCAATGCAGGTGTGAAAGAAATTATTTACGCTGGTAGTTATCCAGATGATCTAGCTCGGCAAATGATAGAAGAAAGTCATATCAAAATAAGGAAATTTCAGGGACGTACGATTAACCCTGAAGAATTCTTAAAAAATAAGAAAGAATTTGAAAAAATAAGAAAAATATAAATACCCATAAATGATTATTTTCAGTTGAGGAGAGAGGATATGAAACGGAAGCGATCAATGGTCCTAGATGAGAATGATGAACATGCAGTCCAACTGTTTACAGACTTAGGAATGCCAAAAAATTTGGCAAAAACACTTGTGTATATTTCCCAATGTGATGAATGCAGATCTGCTGATGTTGAACAAGGTGCTGATCTTCGACAACCTGAAGTAAGTGTAGCAATGCAAGAACTTCGTAAGAGAGGATGGGCAAAAAAAAGAGATTTGAAAAAGGATGGGAAAGGACGACCTGTGCATGTGTATAAACTCACCAAACCACTTCCTGAGATACTGCAAACATTTGAACAGGATAAACTTGATGAAGTTGAAAGCATCAAACAGAATCTAGATGACCTTCAAGATCTCATAAAAGAATATCGAAAAAATGAATGATTGGTGCAGAGGATAAGCCCTAAGTATAGTATCACGCTACATACAAGGAGATTGATTTAGGATTAATTTCATTCTGTCAAACAACTCTTTTTTTATGATCTATTTTAAGATTAGGTTTGGATTTATCAGTATGTTTATAATCTTATAAATACTATTGAGTCTTCATGATTTTAACAGATAGGATTAAAAAGATTTTTTCACAAAGTGATGACCATGTTGATGTTATCATACTAAAAAATGCTTCAGCTCCATTTATTGATTCAACTTTTTTTTATGTCACTGGTATCAAACAAGGATTATTTGAAGGATGCACCGCTTTTCTTTATCCAGATGGCTCCATTCGATTGTTGGTATCCGCATTAGAACAACCTCTTGTTCCTGATCATATTCCAACTTCAACCTACTCATCAAAAAAGGATTTCAATGATCAACTCCAAAAACATTTGAATAATGTTGACACGGTAGGCTTAAACACGGCATCTATTTTGTATGATGATCACCAAGAATTATGTGATCTTTTTGCTGACACCAATTTTTTATCGGTTTCTAAAGCTATTAAATCTGCTCGTATTATTAAGGATGCAGAGGAACTCAAACGAATTAGAGAGGCATGTTATATCGCTGATCAAGTTATGAAAAAGATTCCAACGTTTTTTTCTTCACCTCTTACTGAACAACAACTCGCTGCTGAAATAGATCACCAGTTAAAACAACACGGAGCTTCATCCCCTGCTTTTGAAACTATTTCATCTTTTGGAGCAAATACTGCAAAACCACATTATAGTCATGGAAAAAAAGAAATCGAATCTGGAGATTTCGTCCTTTGTGATTTCGGTGCTACTGTTGATCATTATCATTCAGATACTACTCGCACGTTTATTTATGGAAAACCAACTGAAAAACAAAAACGGATTCATCACACCGTGCTCTCAGCTCAGCAACAAGCGTTACACGCCATTAAACCCGGAATCGCAGCAAATACCATTCATCAAATAACCACTGAAACCATAGATAAAACTGAATTTAAAGGTTATTTCATTCATTCCACAGGGCACAGCCTCGGATTAGAAGTCCATGATCCAGGTATCGGTTTTTCAGATGCATATGAAACCCCGCTTCAACCAGGTATGGTCCTTACAGTTGAACCAGGAATCTACATTCCTGAACTCGGTGGTGTTCGTATTGAAGATGACATTGTGATTTCACCTGATGGATATATTCAACTTACCACTTCATCAAAGGACCTCATTGAAATCCCAATAATCTAAATTAGTTGGATTATATTTTCCATTAGCTTTTTATTCCAACAGAGATTATCGGCTACACGAGTTGATTTATCATGGTTTGGTATGATGAGGCTGAATATATTAGAAATCAAGCAAAATTAAACAATCAATTTTACGCAGATTCATTACCGATGATTCCAAGTGAAAACGTGTTATCACCGCTCTGTAAAGAATTATTAATATCAGATTTTCATGGAAGATATGCTGAGGGAACACCTGGAAATCGATATTATGAGGGTTGTGAATTTTTTGATAATGTTGAACGAAAAGGAATGGAACTAGCAAAAAAACTGTTCAATTGTGCCTATGCTGACATTCGCCCAACTGCAGGGACCACTGCGAATATGGCAGTGTTAAAAGCATTGATTAAACCCGGTGAAACAGCAACGGTCCTTGATCTTGCAAACGGCGCTCATATCTCTTTTGGGAAATGGGGTGCTGCTGCATTACGAGGTATCAACCTTGTTTCTTACCCATTCAATGATCAAGAGATGAATATTGATGTAGATGGAGCAGTGAAATTAATTAAAAAGGTGAAGCCAACTCTTGCATTGAACGGTCGAAGTGTTTTTTTATTTCCAAGTCCAATTAAGGAAATTGCTGAAGCAGCTCATGATGTTGGTGCACATTTAGTTTATGATGCCGCTCATGTTCTTGGTTTAATCGCGGGTAAACAATTCCAAGATCCCATTCGGGAAGGAGCTGATGTGATGAGTGGAAGTACTCATAAAACCCTACCCGGTCCTCAAGGTGGTATGATATTATCAGATCATAAAGGGGAAACAAAAGAAGATCAATCGTTTTTAAATCGATTGAATTTTGGGGTATTTCCTGGTGTTACTTCATCATATCATTTACATCATGTCGCTGCTAAAGTCGTTGCTTTCGCTGAACACTTGGAATTTGGAGAAGCCTATGCTAAACAAACTATAGAGAATGCACAACATTTAGCACAAGCATTACATGATCAAGGGTTCAAAGTGATTGGAGAATCTCTTGGATTCACGAAATCTCATCAAGTTCTTCTCGCTGTTGGTCAAGGAAAGGGGAAACAAGCAGCCAAGTCACTTGAACAAGCGGGAGTTGTAACTAATATGAATACAATACCAGGTGATACTGATCCATTAAATCCATCGGGATTACGGATTGGAACGCCTGAATTAACACGAATTGGAATGAAAAAAGAAGAAATGAAAGATATCGCAGCATTCTATGACAGAGTCCTTCAGAAAAAGGAAGATCCAAAAAAGGTAAGAGAAGACGTGAAATCATTCCGAGCTGATTTTCAGGAAATTCACTATTGCTTTAAAAAAGGATTCCGCGGGTATGATTATCATACGCTTGTCGACTAATCTTGCTTATGATTCTTGGATTAACGGGGACTCCCGGAACAGGAAAAACTTCAGTTGCTCGTTTAATAGAAGCAAAAAATGTACCGGTCATTTATCTTAAAGAACTAGCAAAGAAACAAGGGTTCATTGATTCAATTGATGAAGAGAGGAATAGTTTTATTATCGATTTGAATGCCGTAGATCGATTTCTAGAACAAACAAAAGAAAAGGATGATTCTTTTTTGATTGAGAGTCATCTTTCGCATCTTCTTTCTACCGTTGAACAAGTCATAGTTCTTCGTTGTCATCCTAAGATATTACGAGATCGATTAGTGAAACGACAGTGGAGTTGGAAGAAAATACGAGAGAATTTGGAAGCGGAAATGTTAGATGTCATTTTGTGC
Organism: uncultured Thermoplasmatales archaeon; assembly: GCA_964581795.1. Taxonomy (GTDB): domain Archaea; phylum Thermoplasmatota; class E2; order DHVEG-1; family DHVEG-1; genus EX4572-165. The sequence goes on from CAZOPW010000017.1 coordinate 27,299, forward strand.
GAAGCAGTTGATCAGTGTGGAAAGGATAATGTTTTTGAAATAGATTCAACTCGTCTCTCTCTTGATTTAATTGCTAATGATATTTATCAAAAACTAAACAATGAAGATACAAAGTATTTAACAATACCTGGAAGGTTTGATTGGTCAGAATTACTTTTTGATTCAACGATATTAGAGGAGAAAAAGAATGGTTCTTGATAAAAAACGATCACTAGTTGATCCATTATTAACCAGATTTGCTAGGGTTTTTTCGTTTCTTTCCCCTGATGTATTCACTTGGATTGCATTGCTGTGTGCTTTTGCTGCAGCTACTTTTTTTTATTTTTCAACACCTGAAAATGAACTTTTAATTTGGTTTCTTCCAATCGCGTCAATATGTGTTTTTCTTAATGGTTTTTTTGATGCTCTTGATGGGAAATTAGCAAAGTTACATCATCTTTCCTCTAAAAGAGGTGATTTTCTTGATCATGCGATAGATCGATTCGCAGATGTATTTATAGTAGGAGGACTTGCGTTAAGTCCTTGGTGTCATTTAGAATTTGGTTTTTTTGCCATGATTGGAATGTTGTTGACTAGTTACATGGGGACACAAGCTCAAGCGGTGGGAATGAATCGATTATATACTGGATTACTTGGCCGAGCGGATCGGCTAGCAGTTTTGATTTTCGCTCCAGTAATTCAACATATTCTTCTAAGATACAACATACCCATTATTTATGGATTTACATTACTTGATTGGGTATTAATCTATTTGGCAATCGTTGGTATTTTTACTGCAGTGCAACGATTTAGTATTACCCTTCTTTCTTTTAAAAATAAATAAAATGAAGAATCAATTAGGTTGAGAAAAAGGAGTTTTTTTTATAGTTTCTCTATTGTGAACAATTTAATTAGAAGCACTATTGCGATTAGATAACTAAGGATAATAGATAATGCTGCACTGAAAAAATTCACTGTGAACACAAGTATGATTGCTAGTGAAGCTAATCCAACGATTAATCCTACCGCAATGCGAAGTTTTGTTAATGAGTTCATCCTGGAGAAGAATGAAAGGGATTGGTCAAGAGCAAGTAATTGAGAAAGAATAATACTATTCATTTTTTTCACTTTATTATATTCTGACATGTAATGCTTTATATGTATTTTGGAACAGTTCTTATCGAAATAATTTTTGTACTCTACAATTTTTTAAGGTGTGTAAACACTTTTAAAGAAGAAGAGTTATGCACTGTGTTATGGCTGAAAAGAATGCTTCAACGGAAACGCAGGAATCAAAACAGAAAACGTACACATTTGAAGATGCAATGACTGTTGCTGATGATATTTTTTCTTTACAAAAAGATAAAGAATATCATCCTGGAGCCTTTGTTCATGGACTTATTTTTGCTTTGGAAGCAACTCAGCAATCATATCAAATTCCTCCTCAACAGTTAGCAGAAGTAAAACGGAGTGTACGAAAATATATTAAACAAGTCAATGAAACAGTTAATAAGGAAAAATCATAATCAAATATTGACTATTTCGTAAATCTAATCTATATTGATTTTTTTTTATAAGTTCAATAATGATTCTTCTTTTTTTCTACTTCCTTTTAAAAAAACAAAATCAAATAACCATCCATTGTATTGATCCAGATATTCACCTTGATCAATATTTTTATCTTCATAATATGAAACCCAATCTTTCCACACTGGTTTTTGTTCCTTCATTAATAATTTAACATCATTTTGATATCGCTTAAATAAATCAATACTGTTTTGAACTTCCTGGAATGCTTCAGTTACCCCTTCGGTGAATCCTTTTTTGAAATCATCTTCTTTTGATTTCTTATTTTTCTTATAGATCGATTGTTCTTTCACAGATAATGGTTCTAATTTTTTCATTGGCTTTCTCAACTCATTCATAGCTTTGTCTTTTTATGCTACTGCTAAAAGATTTTTTATCAACCAAAAAATAATACTGCTTTTAGTTATACATGAGTAAAGTTGGTATCATTTATAAAATTTTGGTTATGAGAAAAAATAGAAGTTAAGCTTTCCTTAATTATAAAAATTATAAAAAGAAAAAAAGAGGTTATTTTTTGAAAAAACTGAAAAATCCTCGTTTCTTTTCTGGTCGTTCCGGTTTATCAATTTTCTTTGGTTTTTCTGTCGCTGGAAATTCAGGTAATGGTGATTCAACTGGTTCAGTTTCTGTGAGTTCTGTAGATCCTGGATCAGTTGGTTCTGCATGTTTATCTAAAGAATCATTTGAGTCAAGAAGTTTATCAATTTCAGATGCAATGTAATCATGTGCATCAAGATTTGGTTTATCTTCATCGGTTGGTTGAGTTCTTGTGTTTTGAGTTTTTGAATCTGGTTTATCCGGGGAAGGAGTGTCATGAGGCGTAGTTTCTTTTAAATGAATTTTCATATCATGTCCTTGATTTATAGATTTATCTGGTTGATCTTGATAAAGCCGATGAACAAGTTTTTTGATTTCTTTAGATTCTATGTGTTCCAAATAAGGTTCAGTTTTTGACAACGAATCCTCACCATTAATCCTTATCACTCATTATTATAAAAAATTAATTGAATATTTTGTTTTTTTAATCTCAATATTTAGTTTTATCAATAAAAATGAAAATGATGCATCAGGGTTGATGCCATGTCCGAATTGACTCTTCAACTATTTCCGTTGCCTCATCTAATGTATCATCATCAATTGAAGAAAATGATGCTCGAGCAATTGCCATAGGAATACGACGTATGTAATCCGCCATACGAAGATCTCTTCGTAAATTCGTATTATAGTATTCTTCAACAATATCACTCATTTGTTTTAAATACGATTTCACTTGTGAATCTGATGCGTTTATTTCAGGTGTAAACCTTCGTGAAAGCCTCATCCATTGATCATAATACTCGGGTTTCTTTTTTATTTCACCTTTATCGTAAAATTTTTTGTGAAATAAATCTAACCGCTCATCCGTATCAATGTTTCCAACCCTAACAATTAATGCACATCGACTCACAAGAAGAGGAGAAAGCCCAATATCATTTACTGCGTTTTTAGTAAACACTTTTGTTTTAGGATTAGCAAAAGCAATCATGATGAATTGACTTTTAATATTCTGATGCACTTTTGCAGAATGTACCGTACATTTCCCATTTGATAATAACTCATAAGTGTACTCTATATCATCTTGAGGGATTTTATCGAATTCATCTACTAAAATTAATTTTTGATCCGCATGAGGAAGCGCTCCTAAATCACCGGTCCCTAAATTACAGACCAGTCCTGAACGAGTTGCATTTGCTCCGATATTTGTGATATCTGAGAATTGTTCACTGATGATTTCTTTAGCCATTGTTTTGCTACTTCCAGGTTCACCAATTATTAATGAATGAACCGGTTCAGCAAATGTGGAAAACATACTTGTAACAATGACTTTTTTCATAATGTTATTACCATGAATTTCTGAGAAAACATTTTTCCAAAATCCTTCAAAACCTCGTTTTTTCGCAAATTCTCTTAAATCGTCTTCAGGCAGAAAGATTCCTTCTTTTTCTTTTTCCTCTAATTTTTTTGCTTCGATGATTTCTTGCAATGCTTCAGCTTTTCTGATTACTTTGTTGAATCCAGTGGATTTCCGTTTTAAGGTTAATTTGTTTTCTTCGATGTCTAACGCAACAGTTCCCCATCCTGTTTTATATACGTCAAAAGCGGTTAACACTGATTTTCGCACGGCTCTGCTCGTGCTTTTCACGATGACTTCAACGGCATCTTCATTTTTGATGATAATATTGACAAGATTTTTGTTAAATAAAATATTTCGAGCTCTTTGGATCAATTGTTTTCCTTTGCTTGGTCCCATTCCAAGCATTTGCACAGACATGACTGCAAGTTGTTCTAATGTTGTTATGCCCATATGTTCCAATTTTTTCCTATCTGAAGGGATGACACCGATTTTACTTAGATCGTCTTCCATAAGTAATCACTTTTCCGGAGTAATATGGAGTCCTCTAATTAAAATGTTACCCTACGCACAGAATAATAAGATTCATAGGGTTTTTATTATAGAAACGTTCTTTTCACTTTCATTACTAAATAAAAATTCGGAGTCATTATGGTAAAAGAATCAACATCATATGCAATTATTGTTTCGTTACATGAAAATATCGATGAAATTACTTTACTTGCTGAATCTATAAATTATGAAGTAATACAATCGTTTATTCAGCATCGTGCCCAACCTGATGTCACAACATATATTGGTAAGGGGAAACGAAATGAAATAAAAGAATTTATTGATGAATCTGAGGATGATATCGATGCAATCATTATTGATGGTCAACTTAAACCGTCTCAATGGTTTTTATTAGAACAATTTTGGAAAGTTCCCGTGTATGATCGTCTTCGGTTGATTCTCACTATTTTCCGAGATCGAGCAGATCATAAGGAAGCACGATTACAAGTACGCTTAGCAGAATTGCAATATGAACGCCCATTTGTCCGAGAATTGATTCATCGAGCACGAAGTGGTGAACATCCTGGTTTAATGGCGGGTGGTGAGTATCAGGTTGATGATTATTATGAGATGATGAAAAAACAAATGAAGCAAATCAAGGAAAAACTTGCTCATATTCGAAAGCAACGAACAGTTCGAAGGCATCATCGTCATCATAGTGGATATTTTCTTGTCTCTCTTGCAGGATACACGAATGCTGGAAAAAGTAGTTTATTGAATGTTTTAACTAAGGAAGAAGTTGATGTGGAAGATCGTTTGTTTTCAACGCTTTCTACGACTACTAGGAAACTTTCTCAGTCTTCCGTTCCTATTTTAATGACTGATACGGTTGGGTTTATTCAACGATTACCTGCATGGATTATTGAAGCATTTCATTCAACACTTGAAGAAATAAAGGATGCAGATGTCGTGGTTTTAGTTGTTGATGGAAGTGATCCTTTTCATTTGTTTGAACAAAAAGTAAGTACTTCATTTAATGAACTTTTGGATCTTGGTGTTGAAAACCCTGTATTAGTTGTCCTTAATAAAAAGGATTTGATGACCGAAGAAGAATTGCACTCAAAAACGGAGTTTGTGAAAGGGTTTTGTGCAGGAAGATTGTTTGATGTTGTGTCTGTATCTGTTCGTAATCAAGAAAATCTTCAACTTTTAATTAATAAGATTTTAACTCTTTTACCTCAGTTATTTCGTTTACATATTCACCTTCCAAATACAAGTGAGACACAGTCTTTTATTTCATGGATGCATGAATATGCTGAATTTGAAAAGATTACATATGGTGAAATCGTTGATCTAGTAATTATAACACATGAACAAATAAAAGATAAGATTGTTGCAAAAGTAATTGATTCAGAAGGACAAGTTCAATCGATTGATCAATTAGCTCCTTCAACTTTCTAACAGAAGGGATGTATTCTCTTCCTATAAAATTTTATTGCACTGTTTTTTGTCAGGGTTCGAAAAAAAATGATGAGTTTTCGAAACACTCACCATTTTTATATCAAACATTTTATATAGTTTGATAACTATTTATTTTTATAAGACGATATTTAATAAAAAAATTTCGGAGGAAAAATCGGATGTCAAATACAAAAAGGAAAAAAATGATTACTGTGTTAGGAGCACTCTTTACTGTTTTATTATTAGTTTCTACTGTTACAGCTGTCCCACAGCAACAAGCAACAGTCCTAAACGATCAAATTGATAAAAAACAACAATTAGAAGATTTTACCAATGCTGTTAAAGACTTTAAAACAGATGAGTCATCAGCAGTAAAATACATGTCTTTTCTATTGAATATCGCGGATATTCTAATCAAGGAAATAGAACAAGATCCAGATTCGGTCGATATCACTGAATCAATGATTTTAGATGCATTGCCAACAGATGAGGAGATGACTACTGAAGATGTATCTAATCAAGCATTGAACATACTTGAAAAGTTAAAAGATTTAATTAACAGATTAATGAACAGAGAAGATGGAATTAATGATTCAATGGATATACCATCGTTAAGTTCATTGATTAGTTTATTAATTAATTTCATCAAAGAGAATCTATTGCCTGGAAGCGATCAAGATAATAATGGAGGCAATGGTGGTAATTGGTTTTCAAAGATTAGAAATATCATTAGTGTCTTTGTTTCAATTCTTTCTTATGTAATCAAAGGAATCATTCAAGGTATATCACTTTTAGTCGGTGGTATCCTTCGTATTATCGGAGCATTAATCACGATCGTGCTTCTTATCCTTGCAGGATTACAAACAACACTTACCGTTGGTGCATTTTTCCTAGTGTTTATGGGATTTGTGAGTAGAATTGGATTAAAAGCATTCTCAGTAATGGCTGCACCAGTCTTTGCATTACTTGCTGCTCAATTCACAGTTTCTATTGGATCACTACTTGGAGGAATATCAATGGCAGTCCATGCTATTCTCGCGTTTGCATTGTTCTTTGCAATCCCGTTGTTAATCGTTGCGGGGGTTGTTTTGCTTACTAGTGAAGATTCTGGTGATGATGATGGCGGTGGTGGATTCAATTTCAATATTCCTAATTTAAGTGGAGATGGACCAATTTACATGCTGCTTTCCATTTTTTTAAATGCACTGAAAGCATAATCAATTTTTATTTCTCTATCTTTTTTTATCTTTTTTTACCATTTTTTCTTATTTGTTTCCATTTTAATGTTATAAAAGCAATATTTTTAATAAGGATGAATCATATTAAAATAAGTATGTAATTAATGGGAGGTTTTCCTATATGCATAAAAAAATCGTTATTATTCTTGTTTTCATCTTGTTTTTTTCAACAAGTATTCCATTTAGCATCGGTCTTCAAAATCTTGAAAAACCATATGCGTCAAATAGCGAATACAATTTGACAATGGAATTAACTACTACTGTTACCCCCTCATCACTTGAATGGCCAATGTTTCGTCATGATCCTATGCATACTGGGTTTACCGAAGGAATAGGCTGTATTGAATATCCAATTGAGAAATGGCATTTTAATACTGGTTTTTGGGTGGTTTCTTCTCCGGCATTGGGAGATATTAATGGTGATGGTAATGTGGAAGTAGTGGTC
>CAZOPW010000018.1:0-29967 GCA_964581795.1 uncultured Thermoplasmatales archaeon
TGCATAACTACCTGCAAAAAAACTATTTATATCTACAGCCTGTTGATAGAAACAAACTCATTTAGGAGATGGATGGAATTCATGAAAGCAAATAGAAAATTTAAGTTAGATGAAGATGAAGCAGTTTCCGCTGTAATCGGTGTCATTCTTATGGTAGCAATTACCGTCGCCATTGCAGCAACCGTTTATGTATACGTAAGTGGCATGATAGGAAGTAGTCCACAATCTACGCCAAGTTTGCAATTGGTTAAGGATGATGTAAATGACAAACTTACTGTTGCATCGGCTGACCCTGGAGATTTAAAATGGAATGATTTCGAAGTTACTTCAGATAGTGGTATAACACATTTGCAATTAAATCCTAATGGTTTGAATATAGTTAATTCATCAGGTGGAGCAGCTTTAGATACCTTGGCAGATACAGTGACAATTTCGGCAGGAAATTATTTTAATCTGACTGGCGATGGATCAATAAGTATTAGACACATTCCAACGAATACTCTTATCGGTACTTGGGAATTTAACTAAAACTCCCACAACTTTTTCTTTTTTTTACATTTTTAATTTTTATTACATTATTTTTTGTTTTTAACTCATTTAATTTTTTATAGAATCGAGGTAAGCATTTATCAAAAATAGTATCAACATCAGCTTTTTCACTAAATAACAATTCAAAACATAAAACAATAAGATCTGCTGTTTCAATTTGATAATGATCATTACCTTCGTTATACAATTCAGATATTTCATCAACATGAGCTATCATCATTTCAAGAATTTTTTGTGATTCATTATTGTTTACCTCCATTGATAGTTTTGTTATACTTTTAATCTCTTTTTCAAACTCTCTGTTTAAAACATGCAAGCTTCATCACCTTCCTTATTTCCACATAAAGGTAGAAACAGTCTTATAAAAAGGTTTTTTTAACCACCAACAGGAATCAATAGTAACGGTATTAAATCTTCATTGAAATCAAGTATTGTCTGTAACTTCATTGATGCTATTGGATACACAATTTTTGATGATAAATCCCATGATTCTGATTCAAGCATTACGTTTTGAGCTATAGCTCCAGCTTCATAATACCAAAATCGTATAGCATCATCATACGCTAATTCTTTTGCTTTTTCTAAATCAAGAACTGAAATAATGATTAAAGATGCTTCTTGTAAAGAAGAGTCATTACATAGTTGTGAAATATCTCTTCTCAAATCGGTGCTATCAAGTTTTTTCAAATAAGATACAATTGGTAATCCAATAAAATCAACTTGTGCATCAGAAAGACGTAAAAACGGAAGAATCACATCGGTTAATACATTTGGATAATATCGATAAAATCCATCTTCTTTTATTGCATATATATTCAATGGATAATATCCATGTGCACTCGGAACGGTTCGATGTCGTTTTAAATGAATTGGATCTTGTTTACTTTTATCGATTAACGGAGAGAAACCATATGTTGACCACATTATTTGTCCAAATTCTTCATTTGTTAATGGTTCATTGAATTGTTCTTTTTGATCAAATTGAAGTAGAGCAGTTGATAAGGAAGTAGTTGATTCTTTCATTTTAGGAAGAAATGAAAACCATAATGGCCGATATACAAAATTATACGGTGTTTGAGGATGACCTAATGGCATAATTGTCAATCCTTTCTGATCTTCTGGTATTCCTACAGGATCAATAGCTGGAGGTATTTGACCAGTTACAACTGTCCCCAATCCAAGTGCATTAGCCATAAATTGAATATTTTGTCCAATCTGTCCAATCTCTACACCTGCTTGATTCGAGTTTGCTATTGATGTATTCCAACAGAGACCTAACTGAATCGGTGCTTCGTATTGCATGAGGTAAATATCATTTCGATGATCTCCCTCTAAATATAAATGTAAACCATGCATAGAATGATCATAAGTGTACACGCCATTCTCATCAAAAACATATAGGACTGCTGCATGTTCCTTATTTATTTTTGATACGGTGTGTTTTCCATCATTGCGTAATCCATATGCTGCCCAAAGTATGGTGGATAATTCCTCTTCACTCACTGGTTCATCAGTGAATTCACGTACTGACATACGGCGGTATATCGAAGTTTCAAGAATCATATCAACAGGTACTGGATCAGGTAAATCCCAATAATTCAATAGTTTATTTTTGTTTGTAGTTACGCTCATTGTTATTGATGTAGAAGTTAAAATGAAAAATAGAAAAATCACCAGCATTTTTTTCATGTTGTTACAAAATTTCATATTCTCCCCCATTTTTTAATTTAATAAAATATAAATAATCATTATTTATTAAATTTACGATGTTTATATCGATTTAAATCTTATTTAAAGAAATTTAATGATACATTTTAAAGTATTAATCATTCATGAAGATAAAATTCTTTTTCTATTATTTTTTGCCATCCGACAGGTCCAATTCCATCAGATTTTTTATATGTTGATGATGCAAATGAGTTATCTTTTCTTTTGACTAAATATGCTTTATCAACTTGATTTAACATTGGAAAATCATTTTCAGAATCACCAATTCCAATAGTATCTAATTGTTCATATTTTTTTGAAAATAGTCTAGTTAATAATTTGACTGCTTTTCCCTTATCATTTTCACCCATCAAATGATAAAATCTTCCACCTTTAACAACATTTAATTTCATTTGTTTAATATCTTTTATGATATCTTTTTCTTGATGTTTATCATGTAGAACAAAAGGAATATCAAAATCTCGATTCAATGCTTTCTTAGCCTGTAATTTTGAAAGACCCGCTTCCTTCATTAAATCATCGACATCATATTGCAAAAAACTTGTAATATCATATTCGTTTTCTAAAGCATTCATTACTTTCTGAAGTTTAGCAAAACGTTCTCCTAATCTAATTAGATAGAACTCATCAACTTTTTTTGTATACTGAAATGAAAATGAAAAATAATCAACTGGAATAAAGACCCCGCCGCCATTCTCTGAAATGAAAGGATGATTGTTTCCAATTTCTTTTTTCCAATACACAATCTCCTCACGGGTTTTACTCGTACAAAAAACAACAGGTATATCATGTTCTTTAAGATAAATAATAGCTTCTTCAGCTGCTTGAAACGAATATGTATCATAATCTAAGAGAGTCCCATCTAAATCAGTAAACACTATCTTCATATCATCAACATAAAAAGGTATACGTAAAATTTATTTCAACGTTTTCACTAAAAATAAAAAATGATAAAGGTGTATAGCTAGCTTTATCTTTTGTTTCTTACTTTGCTGGTGGAATGATACTTTTTCCCTTATAGATATCATCTTTGAATTTGTTATCAGGTTTATAATCAGGTGATGATTGATGCTTAAATTGAATTTTACTATTGGTAATAACCGTTTGCTCACTATGCCAACATCCTTGCATTGAGACCACATTGTTTCTAATACGTATATTCCAAATATTAATCAGACCTCCTCACATCATCCTTGTGTGTCATCATGTACTTAAAGCTTGTGAAAATGAATAGCAAAAAAGGTATTGATGAAAACAACAAAACAAGTTTAATAAACACCTGACTTGTTAACAAGACCAGTTAAAATTACTTAATAAAAGGCGATTTAAGATGAAAAAATATGCAACGATCATCCTTCCAAGAGAACTGGAAAAAGAAGCAGTAGATGACATTCAACAATTAAAGAAAACTATTGAACAAAAACATGATCTTGAAATTGAAGTTGTCATCGAAGAAGGAAAACAACGAGAATGATACCAACAGTTCATTCTTATCAGAGGCGAATGCTTAAATAATCTTATTTTGTATCTTTTTTTTGACCGGTTATGAATTCTTCCTTACTTTTTTCAGGATTAGCTCTGATGGCTATTGGATTTCTCTTCGCAGTCGTAACATTTGGATTTGGCATTATTTGTAGCTGGCCACTTCTCCTTATTGGGTTTATCATGTTTATCCTAGGAATTGTTTCTCCCTCGCTAAAATCATACAAACAACCTACATCATTTTCTTCACACCATGTGGGGACTCAGCAAACAAAACGAATTTGTCCGAATTGCGGAAAAACAATGCCGTTACAAGCAAAATATTGCCCGCATTGTGGAAAAGAAAATAAATATTCTTAATTCAAATGTATTTTGTTAATTCAATATTTTTTTATAGGAAATCATAGGTTAGCAGTGTTTAATGAACCAATCAAATAACGATGCGTTACATAAAGAACTCTTACAAGATCAGCAAAACGAAATAGATGCATATCATATTTATAGTACACTTGCTCAAAAAACTAAAAGGAAGCATAATGCTTCAATTCTAAATTCAATTGCTTCTGATGAAAAACGTCATTACAAATTATTAAAAGGGTACACAAAAAAGGAAGTGAAACCAAATAAGAAAAAAATCTTTTTTTATATTTTATTAGCTCGTTTATTAGGATTTACGTTTGCATTGAAATTATTAGAAAACGCTGAGATAGATGCTCAAGATACCTATAAACGAATTGGAGAATCATATCCAAAGCTAAAGGAGATTACTCGTGATGAAGAAGATCATGAAAGAGAACTCATTAATATGATGAATGAAGACCGATTATCCTATATTGGTTCAGTTGTACTTGGATTAAATGATGCATTAGTAGAACTCACCGGCGCACTAGCAGGATTCACATTTGCCTTACAAGACAGTCAAATCATCGGTGTCCTAGGACTCATCACAGGTATTTCTGCAGCGCTTTCTATGGGGGCAAGTGAATATTTATCAGCATCTCATGAAAAACAAAAAAATGCTGGAAAAGCTGCAGGGTACACTGGCTCAGCATATTTAATAACCGTCTTTTTTTTAATAACACCATTCCTTGTGTTACCTAATCCATTCATCAGTTTGCTAATAACATTAGGTATTGGGATTGTTATTATTGCATTGTTCAATTATTATGTTGCAGTAGCAAAAGATTTCTCTTTTAGGAAGCGATTCCTTGAAATGGCAGCTATTAGCCTTGGTGTAGCAGGTATTTCATTTCTTATTGGTATTCTTGTGAAATCAACATTAGGTGTTGGAATCTAAAATAACTCGTTATAGTATTTATGAACTCAGAGAAACTTCATTAAGCAAAGTTAATGAGTCTAAGGAATGAGCTTGTACTTTTGAATTTGAAATAGTATACAACACATTTTCAATAAACATGGACCGCTGTATAAATGAGTTATCATTTCCTAGATACCATTCATGTTGCTGTAAACCATCAATAATTGTCTGATTTATATGAGTGATCCGATTTTGTAAGGAAAATCCATTTGAGTTTACGGTAAATACATAAGCTCCCTGATAAGTAAAGTAACCATACTTTCCTAAATCAAAATCAGTTCTATTTTCAGTTTTTTGTTCATCATCAATTTCATAAACTGAAACAGGGAGAACAAAAAGATTTTTTTCTCTATCAAATAATAATGCATGATGATCAAATAAAACAGGTGTTGAACTTCCACGATCACCAATTATTTTCGTATCGACTAAAACAGGATTTGTCAAATCACTAACATTAAATAAAGCAAGTTTTACCCCTTGATACCAAGCAAAATTTGGATTATTTGAAGCTACTGTATCTTTTCCTATGCCGATAATATGATTTTCATCATATGGGTGTAGGTAATCAGAGTACCCTGGTAGTTTTAACTCACCAAGTAAGAGTGGATTCTCTGGATTTGAGAGATCGAGAGTAAAAAAAGGATCAGTATTTTTAAAAGTGACTAAAAAAGCAGTTTCTCCCATGAATCGAGCTGAATATATTTGTTCTCCGGGTGCAATATTTCTTATTGAAGAGATTATGTTTAAATCATCGTCAAGTATGAAAACTTGGTTTGAAGAAGGATATTCATCATTCCAACTATACCCTGTTGTTGTCGCAATTCTAAGATAGCCATTATATTCATCCATTGAGAACTGGTTTAACAATCGCCCTTGAACTTCTCCATTTCCTATATAAGAAATCTTGTCCTTATCAAAATCTATTTTGTGTATCTTTGTAATTTGTTCATTTTGATTAAAACTTGATGATCCAAATAATCGAGGGATATATCCATAACTTGAATAGACTAGATATAAGTGCTGATTTGACATGTAAATTTCTTGGGTGTTACCTATTAAAAAACTTTTTTCTGTGTATGTATAATCATTAAGATTTATTGACATGACATGTGTAAATGATGTTGCTTGTTCTGGTTCATCAACATAGTACATACTGGAGGAACTGATATTTTCACTTGTTTCATTCACTGTTATTTGAGGAATTCTAAAATAATCTTCATCATTTATTTCTCGATAAATGTCATAAATTGATTCAGAGACTACAAGATACACATAATCATTTATCATTCGTGCATTGACAAACGTTCCATCTATTTTGATAGTTTGTACTTTATAAGGGAAAGATTTTTCTGAGATATCATATATTTCAATAAGAGTCTGAGTAACCGTCCAATCTCCCGGTGTTGGCATAATTGTATCTATTTTTGAATCATTATTTGTTTTTTGTTCAGTTATTTCGTGTTGTTCATTTTGTGCAGATGAAACAATTACTGGTTCATCATATAACCAATAATTAGGATATGATTGCCCAAAAATGATGAGTGTGTCTTTTGAAACAAAAATTGAGGAATAAGAATATGATTCATTTAATTCAATCTGAGATTTAACTTTCATTGAAGAAGCAGGGTATGCTTCAACGATTGATAAAGTCGCATCAGCTAAGATATAAAGATAAGTTCCATCTGTTTTGACGATATCTGGTTCATCGATTCCTTCAACTTGAACATTTGTTTCTGAATAGTCTATTGAATCTGGTCCAACTGATGAGCTTTGTGGATTAAGAGTATCTAATGATTCTTCCGTACGGATTAATCCATTATTTATGTCATACATCCTTTGTTTGGAAGACTGTGATTGCAATAAATCGAATAATTCTTTATATGATTCAAATGAAGATAAGCTATGACTATGGAACTGAGGTACCAATGCTTCAAATAAACTAACACCTAGAAATGATCCTGCAACCAATATAGTAAGAATTAAAACCTGCTTATGAGTTTTTTTTAGTGCTTGCATAATTTAACACAACCATTTTTTAATTTATGAGAGTCATCATAGGTTTATATATGAATCTAAATTGTTTGGTAAAAATAAAACCATAACGAAAAGCATTTATATTATAAATTAAAAACTTGATTTGAAATGAAACAAAAGACTGAATAATCTTATTTATATTATCATTTTTTAACTTCTTATTGTAAAATAAATGACCATGCATGGTCATCGAATAAAAATAAAATATTCGAAATACATAAATATTAGTGATTTATTGCCTGCAGAGATTGCAATGAAATCAATCCGCTTACTCCTTGCCATAATTATTATTGCTAGTACTCTTCTTTTCACAATACCAAGTCCGCTAGCTAACTCAGTAATAAACCAAGAAATATCTATCAATACAATCGATGATACTTATAAAGTTGAAGAAAATCTTATCATTGAGCAATCTCAAGCAAATATTTCATTTTATGTTCAACCTGGAATTAATGATCTATCTGTTATTATAAATAATACGAATATTGATGTAGAAGCATTAGATAACAATGTATATCAAATAAATTATTCTCAAGGATTAGCCTCAGATCAAACCACTATCATTATAACTTACTCATACCCAAAACAAGCATCGAAAACATTCACAAAACAGTTCTTTTATAACACCAGTTCCTTTTCAGTGACATTAGATGAACGAAATCTAGTATCTCATGAAAATATCATAAAAGATACCACACTCACTCTCTACCTACCAGATGAACAAAACACAACTCAATCAATAAACCTTTTCACCACAATACTTATTGGTTTACTAGTAGTATTGTTAATTGTTACCACGATTTATGGTTTGAAAAAAAGAAAAAATGGAGTAAAACGAAATCGAGAAGTTGATACATCTGAACTACTTACAACTGAAAAAGCATTATTAATGAACTTATTAAAGGAAATTGAGAAAAAACATCGTGATAAAAAAATCTCAGATGAAACGTATGAAAAACTCAAAACACACTACAAACAGCAAACCGTTGACATAATGAGTAACCTAGAAGATTAAAAAAAACATTTTAAAATGAACCAAGAGATTGCTGTTTTAACGAGTCTGATTTCTCCGTTGTTTGTTTTTTTTCATTTTTTGATCTACTTTTTTTAGTTGATACTTTTTTTTGAATTGAATTCAACTCTTTTTTATCATTCATTTTTTTATCTAGTATCCGTTTTCCCTTCCTTCCTGCCAACGCTACGACTTCTTCATCAGTTAATTCCAATTGTTTCATTAACGAATGCAATAATTCCTCATCAGCATCAATCATTTTTCTAAGTTGTGGATAAATAAATGATTGTGCTTTTTTCAATGAACAATGATGATACGAAGAAAGTTTTTCTAGTATAGATTGTTGTGCAGATAAAACATTTTTCTTTTTCGACGTCATTTTCAACCACGAAGGAAAATGATAACGACATCGTTTCACTCTTCCTTTTTTTGCTAAGGAAACAGCTACCGTGCTTAAATCACATGCATATGACCACAATCCATAGTAATTACGATTGTAAGTCCGACCTAAGTATAAATCTGATTTAGATAACCACTGATAAGCCGATGCAATATCTTCAATAGATGTGTAACTATTCGGAAGATTTTCAGCAACCCATAATAACATCATACGAGGGTCCTCCTGAACCATTTGAACATTCCTTTGAATTACCGCAATATCCTTAGTTTGAAAAATATCTTGGAGTACGTTAAAGATAAGCTGAGATCGATCCCGCCTACCCAAAACATCTGCATCATCTTTACGAACAGTTTGTTTATTGGCACATACAGATTGTAAATCACGGACTGCTGATCGAATATCTCCTTCACAAGACTCACTAATAGAATACAAAACTTGGTTATCAACACGTACATTTTCTTGTATACAAATCCGTTTTAACAATTGTATTATTTCAGGTGACTTAGCTGTATACATCTTTAAATGAAGGCAGTCTTTTCGTAGTGAAGCACCACTGCCTTTGAATAATTGATAATCATCATTAACGATTAATACAATTGGTTGACTTGTCACTTTGACAGTTTTTACAATGGTTTTTTTTCCATCTCGGTCACCAAAATCTTTTCCATTTACTGAACTATCTTTTGCTCGTTCAAACAGGTTATCTGCTTCATCAATGATGATAAGCTTTCTTCCCCCAGTTTTTGTGGAAACAAATTCACCAGTATTTGAAAATGTTTGATGAGTTGCACCGGCTGTAGCAACTGCATTAATTGTTGTTGCATTTCGTGCATCTGAAGCATTTAACTCAATGGGTAACCAATTATAATCATGAGCAAGCGCATACGCTGCACTAGTCTTTCCTATACCGGGTTTACCTGATAGGACAACTGCTTTTTTTATTGGCGAACCTTTTTTCCAAGATTCAGCCCATCTTTCTAATTTTTGTAATTGTGAATGATTTCCAACGAGTTCATGTAATGATTTCGGCCGATATTTCTCTGTCCAATCAATCATAATAAAAGCAAGTTGATATGATGCTGGTTTAATTTAAGTGTTATCAATAATTTATCTGCCCTTTTTCAAACATTAATAGGGACATAACCTTTTTATCCGAGATGTTTATTCCGTGGTTACAATAATGTTTTTGCGAGGATGGCCCAGCCTGGCTACGGCGAAGGATTGCTAATCCTTTGGTCTTACGACCACGGGAGTTCGAATCTCCCTCCTCGCGTAAAAACATAATTACCAAAATAATGTTTTTTTCTTTTAAAATATTTTAATAATTATGAAATTTTTTATAATTAACTATTTGTGAACTTAAAAGGGTTCAGTCCACTTCTTTTAAAAAAAGATATAAAAAATTTGAAAAATTAGATTAAATCGTCATATTTTATATATCCAATGAGTAGTATAATACCAACGATAATTCCACCTAATAAGAATCCAATGATCATCCATATTAGCTGTTCATCCTTTGCTTTTTTATACTGTCTTTGTTTGATTAAGGAATTAATTTCAGATAATTTTGATTTGATAAAAAAATTTACAAACGCAAAAGCAAGGAAAAATATTCCTACAAATACAATTAAAGTGACAAAACCAGCGATAAGAAAAAAGATGCCAAAAATAATACAAAGAACCTCAGCTACTTTATTTAAAGATATAATAGTTTCAGCGGAACTTGGAATTGATTCTGAACTTTGATTTATCGAATAATTAATTCTCTCATTAAATGATTGATCCTTCAGTGGTGCACCACAAGATGAGCAAAATTTTGCATCTTGATCATTTATTCGTTTGCCACACTGAGGACAATAATGAATCATTCTAAATCACCACAGAGACTATGAAATCTTAATAAACACTATTAATCTTTCGTAAAAAGCTTTCAGTGAGGATAACAAATCTTGTTACTACATCAATCCTAATATCTTTATTGAAATAAGAAATAAACTCTTTTTTTGAATATTGCATTATCTATTTATAATGAAAATACAATTACTTTAAAATAATCGGGAAAATGCACTCTCAATAAATAAGAGTACAACATATCATAGGGCCATAATTGGAATTCATTATTGAAGAAATTGATGAACTATGGAAAGAAAAACTCCTAATATCGTTCAACAACTGCGAAAAGAAGAACAAGAAGGAGTGCTAGATGAATCCACAATCGAATCATTTAATGAATCAAAATCATCAAATAACTTCGGTATTTCTCAACCTCAATCAGATAATATAACATTGGATTCTTTTATCAAATCAGCTGAAGAAAGCAATGCAGGAATTATTATATCTGATAATCAAGGAACCATTCTTTACATAAACGAATCATATACTAAAATTTCTGGGTATTCACTTGAAGATATTATAGGATCAAATATTGAAAAATTACAATCAGACGCTCAATCAAATCATAGCCATCTTCTAGAGACCATTTACTCAGGTAGTATTTGGACGGGGGAAATTGAGAGTAAACGAAAAAATAATGAGTTATATTGGCAACAAACCACAATAATCCCAATCACAGATCATCAAGGAAATATTTCCTTCTTTATGTCTGTCAACGAAGAAATAACTAAGCGAAAGCAATTGGAACAGTCTTTGCGAATAAAAGATAATGCCATCCTTTCTTCTATTAATGCAATCGTTCTGACTAATTTATCAGGTGAAATAACCTATGTCAATCCTTCTTTTTTAAAAATGTGGTCTTTTGATAGTGAGAAAAAGGTCATTGGAAAACCAGTGTTTTCACTTTGGAATAAGGGTGGCGAATATGCAAATATTATGGATACTGTATTTACCCGTGGTGGATGGCTTGGTGAGGTTGTCGCAAGAAATCAAAAAGGTAGGTTATTCCCTGTTCAAATGTCAGCAAGCATGGTAACAGATGAACAAAATAATCCTTTATCCATCATGGCATCTTTTGTTGATATAACAACTCAAAAACGGATGGAAAAAAATTATAAAAAATTCAAAAAAATTTCTGATGAAGCAGATTATGGATCTGTGATTTATGATTTACAGGGCAATATTATTTATGGAAACGAAGCTTTTGCTCGAATGCATGGATATACAACAGATGAAATGATTGGTAATCATCTATCAATACTTTTTAAAGAAGATGAGCAGGAAATAGTTCAAGATCTTCTTACAAATTTAAAGGAAAAAGGAAAACTAGTTGGTGTAGAACAATGGCATATCAAAAAAGATGGAACATCCTTCCCTCTTCTCGTTACATCTACAATTATAGATGATAAACGATTTCATCAACCATTTATAGCAGGCACTATGATTGATATTACGAAAATGAAGGAAGCTGAGCGAAAAATCATTCAAAATGCCGAAGAAGTTAAACAAATGAATGAAAAATTAAATATTGCTCATGAACAACTTGCCGTGTTAAATCAAAATTTAGAACGAAAGGTAAAAGAACGAACTACTGAAATAAAGAAACTTCTTAAGCAAAAAGATGCTTTTATTAATCAACTTGGCCATGATCTCAGAACTCCATTAACTCCGATGTTTGCTTTATTACCATTACTCAGTGAAAAAGTAGAAGATGAAAAAGGGAAGAAATACATCTCTATGATTCGGAAAAATACTTTGTATATGAAATCATTGGTCAATAAAACCATTACATATGCAAAATTAAACACTGATAATATTCAATTTACATTTTCAGAGATTAACTTGTATGAATTCATGGTTGATATCAAAGAAGAACTTAATCAGTACCTTGTAGAAAATCAAGCAGATGTAATAATATCCATTGATCAGAGCTTAATTGTATTTGCTGATAATGTACAATTGAAGGAAGTATTTCAAAACCTTATAACAAATGCGATAAAATACAAAAAGGAAAACCAACCAGTTCATATTACTATTGATAGTGTAAAAAACGAAGAAAATATAACCATATCAATAGCAGATGATGGCATTGGAATGACTAAGGAACAACTCTCAAATATATTTGATGAATTTTACAAAGCAGATTCAGCTCGAACCGACATAAATAGTCATGGTTTAGGATTAAATATTTGTAAACGTATCATAGAAAAACATCATGGTACAATATGGGTTGAAAGCGAGGGGTTGGATAAAGGAAGCACATTTTATTTTACGCTTCCTGTTGATATAAAAGCTATCGAAGAAGAGATGAAAAATGAATGAAGGAATTGGGGAAAAGCATGACTAAATCTAATGAAGAATTACTAAGAAACACATTATTTGCTCTATGTAAAGTCTCTGGAAGACGTACATCTGATACGTTTGCATATAAAGTGATGAATACCATTGTTCACTCGTTAAAAAATAGATATTCTTTCTTAGGACAAGTATCTATACATGGAGTGACAAATCCAAATGAAATACAAGTATCTTCACAAATCAATACCATAGATTCCTCTGATGTCTTCAAAGCTATTGAAACCATGATTCGGATTGTGTATATGGATTTAGAGGATACTGCCGGATTGTACTTCATTAAAGAACTTAGACATCAAATGGAAAATGAAACATTATTTGCTTTACTTGATAACGGTCTTGATCTCAAATTATTGGAGATGGAACAACAACATGCATACAAATATCGCCAAGAAAAAAAGAAGATGGCAGGCGACCCAAGTCTATTAGGATACACTTGGAAAGATGTTTCGACGTGGAAATATGATGATGTGAACAGCGTGTGCATCCTCTATGACTCCAATGGAAATGAATTAGATAAATTGAACCTAGATGCAATTATAAAAGAACACATTGAACGATTAACAGGATCAGAAGAAATTGATGACATTACTGAACTTCAAACTGAACGGTTCAAAAAAGAATATGAGTTATTACATCTTCTAACTCAAAAAGATATGGATAGAGATGCAGTGTTATCTCTTTTAAAGGTAAGTGAAGAAGAATTTGAACGAATGATTGAACGATTACTGAACTTAGGTTTATTAGAATACATTGATTTTGATGTTGTGACATTAAGTGAGAAAGGAATGAAATACATTGAACAAAAATAAGAATTAAACGAACAATTTGTAATGAAACCTCATGATACTTTTACAAATTGAAATTTTTCCAAAAAACACTTTTATATCTTAAAATTGAAACTATAATACTAGTGAAGTGGATGGAGAGAAAAAAAATTATTAAAATAATCCAATGCCTGCTTTATTTCTGGTTGTTCACCGTTAATATCAATTTACCAATCTAAATAAAATGATGTATGATCGGTGAAAAGATCGGGTAAAAGGATATTGCTTAGGCTATAAACGTGTTAGTTCTTCATCTAATTGATGAAGGATCGGTGTTGAACTTGGGTTCACATCATTAGAAAGAGCGGTATAAACTGACGTGAAATCTCCTAAATAAAGGAGGCTAAATAATTTTGCGAGAATGCTTTTTCCTGTTGGATTTACTGTTGTTAACTCATCAGTTACATCAGAATAAAATCGTTCTATGAATTGCAATCGTTTTTTCATTTCCTTTGTTTCCAATTGATTATCACGAAAAAGAATACTAGTATATTGTTGTGTATCTTGAGTTTGATTAGCCCATCCGACAAGTGCATAATACATGCTTTCTGGAATTGGGTAATAATGAGAAATTAATTTTGCATTTTGATTGCATTGCATCGTCCACCGTTTTGCAACAGGTGAAAAAATATTCCATCCAAAAATGAGAGGAGTTCTCTGCTGAATTTGAATGGCAAGTTGTTTTGCAGTATTTTCCTTTATCGGAACTGATGGTGACATTTTCTTTTTCATTTCTTCTAATACGGTCTTAGTTTCTTTTATATCTGAATCAATGTTTATTTGTAACAAACCTGTTTTTTGTAAACTGAATAGCGAAGTGAAAAATAAAAATCCAATAGTAAATCGAGAAGGAAATCCTTGTGGAAGAGTAACCAATGGTAAATTCCGATGTTCACAATATTTTTTAAGATGACCATTGGATGTAATTCCAATGATTTTACAATGCTTTTGAATTGCTTGTTTAAAAGTGTTAATTGTTTCTTCACGATCTCCATCATAGTTTATAGAAAATACAAGTGTATGTTTATTCACCCATTTAGGTAAGGTATCTGATTGATTTACACTTACTGGGATTGATATTCTATCTTGAAGAAAATCAGCAAGTAGCAATGCAGCGAGTCCATCCTCACTTGCTCCTGAGAACATAATGTGATTCACATCATATAATCGGGGAATCTTTGCGTGTTCAACAAGATTTTGTGAATCTGTAATCTGGTCCGGAAATTTTGATAGTACATCCAGGATTCCATCTGAATCAATTTGTGGAAATGATTCATATTCATCTAAATTCATTACCTATCACATATTTATCTTTGCTTTTTAAGATTGTGGACGCTAATCTGATGAGAGCATAATCCTTATATGAATTGAAAGAATGCATTATTGTTATTATGATTATTAGTGAACTGAAATCTTTTGAGGAGTTATTATCACGGGTAAAAAATCGGTCCGTTTTTCTTTTTGGATGTAGTGAATGCGCAACTCTTTGTCATTCTGGTGGAAAAAAAGAATTGATTCAACTTGAAAAAAAATTATTTGATGCTCATATTGTTGTTACAGGATGGACTATCCTTGAACCTGCTTGTAGTTATACAAACAATGAATCGATCTTTTCTCAATATAAACAAGAGATTGATGATGCAGAAGTTTTACTTGTTTTTGCTTGTGGTGATGGTAATCAGATTGTCAGTGAATTATTTCCATCTAAAGAAGTCTTAAGTGGAACCAACACCTTATTTCTTGGCGCAAAAACGAGTATTAAATCCTTTGAACGTCGCTGTAATATGTGTGGGACGTGTATAGTCGATGAGTTTAATGGCATCTGTCCACTTACTCGATGTCCAAAACACATGATGAATGGTCCTTGTGGCGGATCTGAAAATGGTAAATGTGAAGTGTATCCAGAAATGCCTTGTGTATGGGAAGAAATTGAAAAGAAAGCACGAACAATGGGTAATTATCATCGGATCTTTTTAGATATTCAACCTGCACATGATTGGTCACAATCCCATTTATTAAAGAAAGAACGGTGAATATACAATGAAAACTCATCTTCAAAAAGTATTAGAATCAAAAACATTTGCAGTTACCGCTGAAATTGGTCCACCTAAAAGTGCAGATCCAACAGTCATTCAACGGAAGGCAAGTATGCTTCAAGGATTTGCAGATGCTTTTAATATCACTGATAATCAAACAGCTGTTGCCCGTATGAGCAGTCTAGCTGGTTCTTATCTTGTGAAACAACAAAACATGGAACCAGTTTTTCAAATTGCATGTAGAGATCGAAATAGATTAGCATTACAAGCCGATGTGTTAGGTGCCTCAGCGTTAGGTGTTCATAATATGTTACTAGTTACCGGAGACCATCAATCGAAAGGTAATCATCCTCACACGAAAGGAGTTTTTGATATTGATTCAGTTCAGTTAATTTCAATGGTTAAAAACTTACGTGATAATCATATTTTTGAAAATAATGAACCCTTGAAATCCCATCCTCCATTTGCATTTATTGGCGCGGTTGCTAACCCATTTGTTTCTTCAATTCCCTTACGAGTTGATAGATTGGAAAAAAAGATTCATGCAGGTGCTGATTTCATCCAAACTCAAAGTGTTTTTAATATTCATCAATTTGAACGGTGGATGGATGCGGTTAGGGATCGTGGTTTAGATAAAAGAGTTCATATTTTAGCAGGGATTACACCGTTAAAATCAATTAAGATGATGGAGCGTATGAAATACCATGTTCCAGGTGTTGATATACCTGATGAGATTGTTCATCGAATTAGAACGGCTGACTGTATTGAATCTGAATCATTGCAAATTACAAATGAATTAATTTCAAAAGTAAAATCAATAAAAGGAATTCATGGAATCCATATAACTGCATTATTTTGGGAGAAAAAAATACCAGAAATCATTCAAAACGCTAAATTATTACCCCGACCATCCCTATAACTCAAATTATCTATTAAACCCTTTATCGTTGACGTAAATAATATATTTTTTATTCACTAAAATATAAGAAATGAGGGCAATTGGTCATGAAAGATAGTAAGAAATGCAAATCCTAATGCAAAGAAGATATACACAACATACATCATTGACCATGCATGAATGTTTTCTAAAGTTTGACTTTCTTTATCTCCTCTAAACATAAGATAAAAAATGAATAATGATCCTAACATAAGTATACTTAATGGCCAAAGATATTCCTCAAGGTAACCTAGGTCTATGAGCAATGGAATGAGAATAAATGGAGCGATTAAAAATGGAAATGAAATAATTGCTGCCCGTCTCATACCAAACATATTCACAAGTGTTTTCACTCCGACTAATCGATCAGCTTTTTCGTCCACAATATCTTTTGTTGTCATACCTCCAACTAGAAACAGGGTCGCTAAACCGCCAATGATAAGGGGAAGTGGTTCCAAGGGATTACCAAATACACTCCAACCTGCAAGAATACCAAGCATTCCTCTAGGAATAGCAATCCATATTTGATTAATCAGTAAGAATCGTTTTGTTCGCGGAGGAAGGGAATATAAAACGGTGAACACCATAATAAGAAAGATGAAAAAACCAAACCATTGATTGATGATAACTGCTCTTAGTAAAGCAAATAAATACAGTATATATGCTAAACTTTGAGCTTCATCTGCATCGATGATGCCCCGTGGAACTGGACGATACGGTTTTGATATTTTATCGCCTTCTTCATCTGCAGCTTGATTAAGGGCATTGGATGCTGCATTGACGATTGCAACCGTAAAACTCGCATTTCCAACGGTTTGCCACCAATCAGCGGGAATTGGAGCGTCTGTGTAAATAAGACTTGCGACCATCACACTCATACTAACGATGAATGGAGCCATTAAAGTGAAAGGTCGAAGTAGATCAATATATCCACGAATATGTTCCGCGAAAAATCGTTTTCTTTGGTAAGGCTCCTTCATAGTGAGTTTGCCAAAGTATTGATCAGGCTCATTATTTTCAGGCATAGATAAGCATGCCAAACATTAACTGATTATAAAAAAGTATGCGTTAAGGAAACAAATAAATTTCACTTTGATTTATACATAATTTTGTAATTTCTACTAGATATACAATAAAAATGGAGGAAATTAATAATAAAGTTTATATCATTATATATTTATATCATTTTGTGAATGGGGGAGCTGATTTTTCTCTCTTCACCACCTTCAATTTCCCCCATTCTCTCCTCACACCTCAATTTTTTAATTCGGAGGGGTGTAAATCTCATTTAAATGTTCTCTTTTAAGAATCATAAATTAGATTATATTTATCCTTATTTTTCATCTTATCCTATGTCGAGATTTTTTTGTACCTGGTTCATAAAGCCCTAATAGAATCATGGGTATCCCAAATCCAATTGCTAGGAAGATGAAAGAGATTTCCCAAAGATAATATGCCGGGATACTAAATAAAATAAACACTATTCCTGTGATAAGTGCTGCCATATCTTTTTTAATAAATCCTTGTGTTATGATAAGAGAAGAACCAATAGTAATCAACCAGATTGATCCAAGGTAAAATGGATTAGTTGTTATGATATTAGCATAAATTAGAGTAGTTATGATGAAACCAAAGATAATGAAAAGAAACCAAATAAGTGACAAAAGGTTGCTTTGTTTTTTAACGAGATTAAAAAATGCATAATTCAAATAGAAACCTGAACCAACAATTATTACCCATAATCCAATATAATTAAATAAAAAATTTATATCATATATGATAAATATTTGAGTGATTAGAAAACCTATTATTAGTAGAATTCCCCATGTGACTAATGCAAAATCAACATCTTTTGGCCAAGACATATAACTCAATATTTTCGATAAATATAATTGTATTAATAAACAACTGAATTTAATATTAAATTGATATCTATTTCAATTGAAATTTTTTATTAATACGATAGTACGTATTTTGTTTTGATATCCTCTAAATTTGTCTTAATTATTGATAATAATTTTAGGTTCAATTATAGTATCATATGTGATAAAAAATATGTATTAATATAATTAATTATTATCTTAAATATTATCATACTAATTTTTAATTTATCTATTGTTTTGCCTTTGCTATTATATTTACTATGCTAAGTAACATTTTTTAGAAAGTACAAATACTTATAAACCCAATTTTTAATGTATATTTTGGTGAATGTGGATGGAGATGAAAAGTAAAACTGAAGAATCCTCAACTTTAAACACAGATAAGGATGATCTTGATAAACGTCGACCAAAACCATTTCGATATATCGCAGATCTTTCAGAACTTTCAGAAGAAGAATTCTTATCAACAACGGTAATGAGTACAACATCTGATCATACCGTTCAAAAACTCATCGAACAATTTGATACTGTTGTTGGTGTTGGAGATGTTAACGCAATAGAAAAAGTATTAAAAAAACATGAAAAACGAAATAAAAAACATGATCCCTCCATAGGATAATTTTACCTAGAACAAAAACGATATGTTAATACATACCCTTTCTCATTTCCCTGCCTATGAATGTTGATAAAATTATTCATGAACTTTCTCGTAATGAAAAACGAGTGCTTCTTACTTTACAACAATTAAATGGATCCGCTTCTCCTGAAGAAGTTATGAAAACAGGATCTTTTTCTCAACAAGTCGAAGTAATGAATGCAGCAAGCTGGCTGCAATCAAAGAAGTTGGCCACTGTTAAGGAATACATAAAAACAGTTTATGCATTGGATAAGGAAGGAACATATTTTCAAAAAGAAGGTCTACCAGAGAAACGTGTTATCAACTGGTTATCTAATCATGATAATAAAGGATCATTAAAAGAACTAACTTCTGTGCTAAAGCAATATGAGATTCCCATCGCTGTTGGATGGGTAAAAAGAAAAGGATGGGCAACGATATCAAAAGAACATGGTGAAACAGTTCTCAAGTTAACGGAGAAAGGAGCTGAAGCAGTACATGAAAAAACAGATGATGAAAAGTTATTAGATAAACTCGCAGATAAACCATTCATAGAAATTGATGAAAAAGAATTTAAACCTTTAATTAAACGAAGTAATGTCCTTAAGGAAAAAGAAATCATCACTGGTGAGATCGCATTAACAGATGAAGGATGGAAAGTCGTAAAACATGGGATTACCATCACTGATGAAATAACTCAAATCACTAGTGAAATCATTAAAAATAAAAAGTGGGAGTCAACTCCAATTAGGCCATATGATGTGTCAACGTTTGCGCCAAGTATTCATGGCGGAAAACCTCATCCATTGGTTCAGTTAATTGATAAAGTACGAACGATTTTATTACGGATGGGTTTTTCTGAGATTGAAGGTAATTTTGTTGAATCAGCATTTTGGAATATGGATGTGTTATTCATTCCACAAGATCATCCCGCTAGGGAAATGCAGGATACTCTTTATTGTAAAACACCTCAAGAAATTTCTATTGATGATAAAAAACTCATCGAAAAAATCAAATCAGTCCATGAACATGGTGGAGACACTGATTCTGATGGATGGGGATATGAATTTTCAATAGAAGAAGGCAAAAAAGCATTACTTCGAACCCATACCACGGTGAATACTATCAGGTATCTTTATCATCATCCAAAACCTCCATCAAAGATTTTCTCCATTGGTCAGGTATTTAGGAAGGAAAACATCGATGCTACTCATCTTCCCTTATTTTATCAAATTGAAGGTATCATTCATGATCCAAGTGTTTCGTTTCGTCAATTAATTGGGATTTTAAGTGAAATGTATAAACAAATGGGTTTTGAAAAAATTCGTTTCCGTCCCGCCTATTTTCCATACACAGAACCAAGTATGGAAGTTGAAGTATTTTGGAATAATCAATGGATGGAACTCGGAGGAAGTGGTATGTTTCGACCTGAGGTTACTGAACCACTCGGCATTAAAACACCAGTTCTTGCATGGGGACTTGGTTTAGAACGATTAGCCATGTTAAAATTCGGTCTTAATGATATTCGTCAATTGTACCAAAGTGATTTTGATTGGTTACAAAACCAACCATTACTTTAAAAAAATCTTAATCTTATGTTTTTACAATGGTCGCAGGATTTCCACCATAACGCTTTCCTTTTTTCAACACTTGATCTTCTCTTACCACACTTCCTGGTTCAACGTACACATGATCTTCAATTATAGCACCTGGAAAAATGATTGATTTGTTTCCAATAAAACAATGATTTCCAATTGTTACTTTTTTCAATCGAAGTGTTGAATCAGACATGTGGCTAAATATGGTTGTAAATCCCCCAATTAAGGTATGATCACCAATCACTACTCCATATGGTTCATCAATGAGTTCACTTCCAGCAAGAAGACTCCTTTTACCAATTGTCAAACCAGCAAGTTTAACTAGTTTCGTCCGCAATGGAACCATAGGTAAAATACTAATTAGTTTTAATGACGGGCGGTAAAGTGCATAAAAAAGCATATGATGAAAAAAAGCATTATCCTTAATGGTTATATCATGTTCTCCAGGCTTTGTTTGAATACGAAAGATTCTAACCATAAATACAGGAATGAATGATTCAAGGATAATAAAAACGAAGAAACTGATGAATAAGAAAACACTAAGAATTATGTAAAATGAAATTCCTTGGAAAAGAAAAACGATTTTATGATACAAATAAAAGAAACCAATTAGAAAAGGGATTAATCCAATAATATAAGTTAAAATCGGAAGGAAAAGTAAAACAATTCCCCTAGAAATTGAAGTCAATGAGAAATCATAGGGTTTATCACGATCTGTTTTTGTATTCATAAGCAATATTGATAATTATTTTAGATATAAAGTGATTATGTTTTATTTACCACCAATTTTTTTTGCGGGAGTTCCCCCATATACTTTTCCTTTTTCCAAATGTGAATCCTTTAATACAACACTGTTTAATGCAACAGTGACATCGTCTTCAATAACTGTTCCAGGCATAATAAAAGATTTACCTCCAATAAGACAGTTATCTCCGATTTTTACTTTTTTCACTACTAATTTTTTTTCACCAAGATGACCTGTGATTTGTGACCATCCGCCGATCAATGTTTGTTCACCGATTTCTAGAAGATATGGATCATGAATCAGTTCTGTTCCAGCAAGGACACTGCTTTTCCCCATTTTTAGTCCTACTAGTTTCAGAAAACGAACTCGTAATGGAAGTAACGGTAGAAGACCAATGAGTTTTAATGATGGTCTATAGAGGACATAATATAATGAATATTTGTAAAAATTCCAATCTTTTATGGATATGTCATATACTCCTTCATCTACTTTGATACGAAATATTTTGATGATTAAACCAGGAATAAACGTTTCAAGAATGATGAAAATGAAAAATTCTATTACCAATACAACTGACAATATAATGACTCCAATAAATGTAGTTAGATCAATGTATCTAATACTGAGAAGTAGAGTATAGATAATTGGGATTAATCCTATCACATATGCAGTTATTGGAATGAGGAGCAGGCTGAGTGCTTTTAGTATGGATGTGAATGAAAAATCGTATTTTTCTACTCCGCCTTTATATCCGTCGCGATATCGAGTCATAGATCTCACCTGGTTGTATTCATAAGTTAAATAAAAAAGTATGTGTGTTTTTATATGAAATGTTTTTTTATTTATTCTTTTTGATTTCTTTGACTGGGACACCACCATACATGGTATGTGCATCAAGCACTGTATTTTTTGTTACAAGACTTTTTCCACCAACGACACTATGATGTTTCATATGAACACCTGGCATAATAAGTGTTTCAGCTCCGACTAAACAATGATCCTCGATGACTACTTTTGATATAACAAGTTTATCTTCCCCTAGATGTCCCATGATAGTAGCTCCACCACCTATTAATGTATTATCTCCAATTTCAACAATACAGGGATCTGAAATTGTGTTTCTTCCTCCAAAAAACACATTTTTACCAATCTTTTCACCAACCATTCGTAAGTACATAGCAAAAATTGGCGACATAAAGAATACATTTAAAAGCATTACAGTTGGCCGGTAAAGAATAAAAAATAAAGCGAAATGAAACGTGTTTTTATCTTTAATCGATTTATGATGTCTTCCAGGTTCATACGTTAAATGAAACAGTTTGATAGTCATTCCAGTGATAAACATTGTCGACACTATCAATATTAAGAAACTGATAAGGAGAATGAATGGTAGAAAAACAAGTGGAAGAATCCAATGTGAAAACAGTATTGTCGTATAATGAATATAACTTCCAATGATGAGTACAGAAGGTAATAACGCAAGTGAATACACAATGATTGGGATGATGATAAGGAGAAGTAATCGAAAAATGGAAATAACACTTGTATCAACCTTTTTATTTTCTCCTTTATATTTCATAACAAACCCTTCAATTAACCATGTTATAAAAAAATCATTTGGTTTCTTCTTATCAAGTAACCGTCCAATTTATTTTATTTTAATTTGTAATACTTCATAAGTATCCATTGTACGATACGATCTGATACTTTTCCTTTTAAACTTCCAGCAAATCGTTGGGAAAATGAACCTACCCGATAGCGAAATTTTGGATGTTTGGTTTTAATAATATTATGGATTTTATTTGCAAGTTTTATTGGGTCTGATCCATTTAGTTCATCATGTTCAAATATTTGAGTTGTTATCCTCTCTGACTGCGCATAAGGTGAAGATTGAAGTATTATTTTTTTTCTATTAGTAGTAAATCCTGTTTGAAAATCACCTGGCTCAACTAAAACAACTTTAATTCCAAACGAAGCCACTTCCATTCGTAAAGCTTCAGTCATCCCTTCGATAGCAAACTTACTTGCACTATATAATCCTTGGAAAGGTAGACCAAGTATGCCTCCTATTGAACTTATATTGATAATTAAACCATTTTTCTGCTTCCTCATCAAGGGTAGAACTTGCTGAGTGAGACTGAGCAAGCCAAAAAAATTCGTATTAAATAACGCTTGAGCATCTTGAACATCCGTATATTCTATAGCTCCAGAAATACCATAACCTGCATTATTTATCAATACATCAATTTGACCAAATTGTTCTTTTATAAATGAAACAGTTTTTTGAATCGTTGAACAATTAGTGACATCCATGTGAACAAGAAGAGGATACATAATATCCTTAGAGAACGTGATTTCCTCAATTTGAGGCGCTTTTCTACTCGTTCCAATCACAACATATCCTTTCCTAGCAAGGTAGTCAGCTGCAGTTTTTCCAAGACCAGAAGAAATACCACTAATTAAAATGACTTTTTGATTCATTGACTATTCACCACTTGATTTCTCCTTAAATGAATTTCATTTTTTTTCCAACGGTTTCAAAAATACACAGTGTATCATCAACCAAATCATCTGTCATTGTAGCCATATATGAAGTTCGAAGTAACTCTCTTCCTAGTGGAACAGCAGGTGTTCGGACTGGATTTGTAAAGATACCTCTTGGTGAATGATAAAATAATTTCTTGTAAAATTTAAACGTTTTCATTTCATCTCCAATAATAATTGGAATAATAGGTGTAGATGAAAAGCCTATTTCAAATCCAAGGTCTTTTAACCCGTTCCTCATTCGATTCGCGATATGAATAAGATTTTGTCGATATGAGTTATCATGTTCGATTAAATCAAGGACTGCATGGACTGTCGCACAATTTGCTGGTGGCATACTAGC
The DNA here is from genome assembly GCA_964581795.1 of uncultured Thermoplasmatales archaeon. GTDB lineage: Archaea > Thermoplasmatota > E2 > DHVEG-1 > DHVEG-1 > EX4572-165. The sequence goes on from CAZOPW010000018.1 coordinate 24,301, forward strand.
TGAAAAAATAAACGATCGTGCATGATGTCGAACCCAATTACATATTGCTTTATCAGCAGCAATATATCCACCGCTTGATGCAAAACTTTTCGAAAACGTTCCCATGAGAACATCGATATCTTTAGTTAATCCAAATTCTGCTGCGACACCTCTACCTTCCGGACCAAGCACACCAATTCCATGAGCATCATCTAAATACACCATAGCATCATATTCTTTTGCGATGTCAACAATTTTATCTAAAGGAGGCACATCACCTTCCATTGAAAAAACGCCTTCTGTTATAATCAATCCTTTTCCTTTTGGAACAGATTTCATTTTTTCTTCTAAATCACATGAATCATTATGACTGAAGATGACCTTTCTATCCTTGGGAATTCTTGCAAGAGTAATCCCATCAATAATTGATGCATGATTGAGTTCATCTGAGATAAGAACTGTGTCATTGCAACTAAGCAGTAATGAGGAAATTGTACCTAGATTTGCTTGCATTCCTGTCGAAAAGATAACGCAATCTGGTTTTCCAAGGAACTGGGCTAATCGCTTTTCAAGAGAGTCATGTAATGCAAATGTTCCATTCAGTAATCGAGATCCTGTTGTGCCAACACCAAATTCTTGCATTGCTTGGATTGCTTTTTCTTTGACTTGCTTATTGCCAGTCATACCTAGGTAGTTATTACTCCCAAGCATGATGATTTCTTTTCCTTCCATTTCCACAAGAGGGCCTTGTTCACTAGTGATCGGATGAAAATACGGGTACAATCCCATTTTCTTTGCAATCGTAGCAATCCCTGACCGTTTATATTTTTTACAAGTTTTTATGATTTGATTCATAATTAGCGAACCCTACATCTCATTCCTTCATAAATTATTTTGTACCAAAAAAGAAGATATTGAAACAAGTGTTTCACTATATCACAACATTTAGGTTGCATTAGTACGTAGTTCTCTACGTAACACTTTTCCAACAGATGAACGTGGAAGCTCACTACGATATTCAATAAATTTTGGAACTTTATACACAGCAAGATTTTGTTTACAAAAAGATCGTACTTCCTCAAGAGTTAATTTTTTTGCATCTGGTTTTTGAACAAGAACTGCTTTCAGTTTTGTGCCAAGATCAGTCTTGTGACCAATAACTGCTGCTTCTAGAATCGCTGGATGAGTGAGGAGTATATCTTCAACTTCATTCGGCCATACTTTAAACCCAGAAACAATAATCATATCCTTTAACCTATCAAGAATTTTATAGAATCCTTCAGGTGACTTAGATGCAATATCTCCAGTTCGAAGCCATCCATCTTTGATTGTATTTTCCGTTTCTTCCTTTCGTTGCCAGTATCCTTTCATTACACTAGGTCCTTTCACCCACAATTCACCAGGAACTCCAGGTGTTTTGATTTCTCTGTTTGTCTCAGGATTTACAATTTTTGCTTCGGTATTTGGAACGGTAACCCCAATACTACCAATTTTTCGTCCTTCTTTGGTTGGTAAATTAACGTGAGTGACTGGAGAAGCTTCAGTTAACCCATATCCTTCTATTAACAATGATCCCGTTTTTCCTTCATATAATTCAACCGTTTTTCGAGGAAGACTTTCTCCACCAGAAATACTGAGTAAAATTGATGAAAGATCATATTTGTTCACTTTTCTATGTGAAGCAAATTTTTGAAAGAATACAGGGACGCAATATAAAAAGTGTATTCGGTGTTTATCAATTAGTTTCATGACTTCCTCAAGTTGTCGAGGATCTGGTACGAGGTAAATCGCTGCACCTTCTGAAACCGGCCAAAGAAAAGAAGAAGTTAACCCAAAAATATGAGCATACGGTAGAACTCCCGCGATTCTAATTTGACCTTTCGGTTGCTCTTTTAGTTTATTTTTCCAGTATTGAAGAACAATAGTTTGTGAAATAAGATTTTTATGAGTAAGCATAGCGCCTTTTGATGTTCCTGTTGTTCCCCCTGTATACTGAAGAACAGCAACATCTTCCTCACTGGCGATATCAGTATGAATAGGTATATTCTCACCAGAGGATAAAATATTAGAATAGGATAGTGATCCTTCAAGCGTTTGTTTTTTTCTTGCAGTAATTAATTTATATAAATGTTTCTTGGTAGAAGGAAGTTCTCGAGCAACTGAAGTAACAATGATATGTTCGACGTTGATCTCATCTTTAATTTTATGGACTTTATCCAAGAATACATCAAGAGTGACAAACACTTTTGGTTGAGAATCGTTTAATCGCTCTTTGATTTCTCTGGGAGAATAAAGAGGATTAAAAGCAGTAAAAATGGCGCCAAGTGATTGAGTAGCAAAGAATGTTACAAGAAACTGAGGGGAATTAGGGAGATAAACTGCGATTCTGTCTCCTTTTTTCACTCCAAGTTTTTTTAATCCGTTCGCAAATTTGTTGACTTCTTTTTCAATTTCAGCGTATGTTTTTATTTTTCCTTTAAAAAAAGTTGCTGTTTGATCGCGGTGTTCTGCAGCAACGTTTCGGAACATCTCAATAAGGTTTTGATTAGGTATATCAATCATAGTGGGTTCCTACCTGTAAAGCAAATGCGGTATTGAATAGTCTTTAATATGGTCATTGGCAGAACTAGTTTATATAATTTGTTTATCATAAATTGACTTATTGTCGAATATTACATACCCAATAACTCATCTAAGTTACTATCTTGAATTTTCAGATAAGTAAATGCTTTATAAATTACTTTCAAAAAGTAATTATAAGATGGTTTTATTTAACATAAAAACTAAAATAATTAAAAATTATAAAAAACAATAGTAATCCAATAATCAATTTGACTTTCGGGACTGTTCCAATGAAAAAAATCCACACCTTTGAAATCGACCCCTTCAACGTGACCTTTGAACCATTAGCCGGATCAACATTTTCCAACTTGCTTCGATTACTCGCTGAAAATCGATTTCGAATTAGTCTGATAGGAATCCCTAGAATCACTTATTCTTTAGTGTTGTCATCAATTCAATCACCATTAAATATCTTAGAACAAGTATATTTTAATAAAAAAATTAAACATTTGTCTATTGACGAACCACCAATCTTTATTATCGGACATTGGAGAACCGGTTCAACATTTCTTCATAATCTGATAACACAAGACCGGCAATTTGGTTATCCAACCACTTTACAAACGGTCATCCCAGCACTCTTCTTAAAATATGGGGATTTATTCAGACCAATTGTTGATGCATCATTACCCAAGACCCGTCCGCAAGATGATGTTGCCATGGGGGCAGATCTTCCTCAGGAAGAAGAATACGCTTTAGGAAATCTTTCACCTTTTTCATATTACAATGGATGGTGTTTCCCAAAAAATATGGAATATTATAATAATTTCGTTGACCTAAAAGACTTAACCTCATCACAACTCAAAGAATTCAAACAAGTTTATTTAGATTATATAAAAAAGGTGAGTTATGCTCACCAACACAAACAGCTGGTGTTAAAGAATCCTTCAAATACTTCTCGAATAAAACTTTTACTTGAATTATTCCCCAATGCTAAATTTATTCACATTACCCGGAATCCGTATCATGTATATCTATCAATGAAACGAAATATAGAAAAAGAAATGGTATTGTACACAGTTCAAAATCCTCCCTCATGGGAAGTTTTTGAAAGATCCATGGTAAATATGTATCGACGAATGTATACTCAGTATTTTGCTGAAAAACATTTAATTCCAAAAGGTCATTTCGTTGAAGTACGATATGAAGAATTCATCGAACATCCAATCAAACAAATCGAAAAGGTTTACAGGTCACTGTCACTTGATGATTTTGATAAGAATAAATCAATTTTTGAAAAATATATTAATTCTCAGAAAAAAGTGAAAAAAGCAGTGTACCAAATAGATAAGGATTTAAAAAATCATATTTATGAAGAGTTAAAAGAAACAATTGATTATTGGAATTATTCAGTCTAACTTTTTTACTATTTATAGGTCTTTTCGTACCATTTTACAATATCCTCAACGGTTTCATTGAAACCATAATCTGGTGAAAAACCTAATTGTTTTTTTGCTTTCTCAGCACTGATCAATCGAGTACATCCAAGTGATTTGACTCTGAATCTTGTTAAATTTGGATTTGAAGAAAGCAGTTCTGAAAAGAACGCAGCAATGTAAGCAATACTATAAGGTACATGTTTTTTTGGGGAAGAAAGATCCGTTTGTTCTGAAATCGTTTCCATAAACTTTTTAATACTTACTTGAAAACCTACAACATTGAACACGTCACCTTCCTTATCCTTTTCCATGATTAGTCGCATACATTGAGCAACATCTGAAGGATGAACAATAGGTAATTGTTGTTCACCTGATCCAATATAAGGAAATTTATTATTTTTTAGTTTTTCAAAAGCAATTGTTAATGCAGGAGAACCTGGTCCAAATACTAATGGTGGACGTATCGCTGAAACAAGAAGTGAATCATAATCTTTTAACGCGACTTCTCCAAGCCATTTTGTTTTTTGATACAAATTCAACGGTTTTTTCTCAGTGTCTTCAGTAATGACTGTTCCTTGTTTAGGGTATCCATATACACCAGCTGAACTAGTGTATATCAAGCGACCAATTCCATGTTGAACACAAGCATCTGCAACGTTTTTTGTTCCTTCCACATCAATTTTAAAAAAATCTTGTTTTTTTCCATAATCCATTGCATATGCAGCATTATGAAACACAACTTCCACATCTGAAAGTGCGTTACTGAATGATTCTGGTTTAGTAATGTCACCAATGATTTGTTCAGTTTTTGGTATTGTTTTTGATTTATCTCTGGATAATATTTTAACGTTATAATCATGATTAAGTAATTCTTGAACTAAATACCTTCCAATAAATCCTGTTGCTCCTGTTACAAAAATATTCATGTATTGTCAACTCCACTCATACAAAATTTTTTTAAGATTACTTTTTTTACCTTCCATAAAGGTGTTTTATTTTTTCTTTTTTTCTAGAGATAAACCTGCAATTGAAGAAACAAATTCAATGGATGCATCAAAGAGTTCTTTTTCTTTTCTATAATCATTTGAATTAGTTTTATTGATTTGAATCCATTCCTTCATCTTTCTTCGGCCTAATGGTTGAAAATGTATAATATCTCCTCTTTTTAATAGTTCATTTGCAAGGTCTTCAGGGACTTTTAGAGCCACTGCATCTTCGTAAACACATGCAAAGAGTTTTCCTCCAACGTAATAAGCTGGATACCCAAACATTTTTCCAGGATCTACAACAGAAATATTTAGTAATATTGAATCAAGAACTTCTTTGTGATCAATTTTAAATTTTGTTTTCGGCATTTTCTTATTCACCATATTTTTTTGTGTATAATGATAGATATCATATTAATTCTTTTTAATAAATTGTATAAGAATATCCAAAATTCCAATAACCATTCTTCAGGTTACAGTTAGAGTTTAAATATAAATTTTGTCTATCTCAATCTCAATTTGAACTTAAATTAATTATTTTTATGAACATTAAAAAATGTAGAACCTGTTGGACCAAGCAAAGAGTACTGTAAAATGTGGCGGTGGCAAATCGGGGGTGTAAAATTGGTGGTTATCATTTACTTTTGAATGTAATCTTAATAATTATTTATTTTTTCTTTTTCGTTTCTTTTTTTACAGGT
>CAZOPW010000018.1:29977-34242 GCA_964581795.1 uncultured Thermoplasmatales archaeon
GTTTTTTTTCTTCCGATATGGTTATTTTACCATGTTTTTTTTCATAATCAGATAAAACTTCGTTAAATACTTTTAAAAATTTTTTGAATTTTCGAGGAGAAATAATTATTCTACTTGAATATACGTTACCTTCACCATCTGGAGGATTTTGTATAAAATCAATAGAAATTTCATCTTTAGATATTCCCAATGAAAAACCATTCGAGTAAAATGATTGTATCACTCTCGGATGTATTTTATCTGTTTCAACAATTTTTTCCCTTATTTTTTCACTATCTTTTTCCATTCTTCTGTATCCTCCTCTTTTAAACTATAACTTTCAAAAATTTCTTCTTCAGAAAAATCTTGTTCAACATCATATTTTTCATAATATCTATTACCCATAAAATGTTCAATTATTTTCATTTCTTTTTCGTTTATTGTTTTTATGTTTTGTTTAATTCGATCTTTTTCTATTATCTTTCTATCTAATTTAGTAGTTACTAAATAATGCTCAAACAAAATAAAAGCCTTGATGTAATCATTTTTTTTGTTTAATCTGTACAATTGTACATTGCCAATTTTTCTTGTTTTATTTATTAAACCTTCCTTGTTTAAAAATTTCATATATTTATAGGTACTTCCCTGTGCTGTTTCTGCCATTCTCATAATTTCACTAATTGAAAACTCTTCATCATGGTTTTCAAGTAAAATCTCCACTATTTTTGCTTGATAGTAATTATGAAAAATATTTGAGAGTAAGTCCATTTTTTATTCACCCTTAAATGACTTAATTAATACATTTATTTTAATCAAGACATTACAAATAATGTAATGTTATTACAAATATTTAAATGTATTGTGAAAAATTAGCAAATATTAATTAAAAGATACTTTATACAAGATTTGTAGAATTATGGTTAATTATGATATTATTATTAACTCTTTAAATAACGATGAAATACATATTATGGAAATATTAGGCAGTTTATCAATATCACCTAATAAAAATATTAAAATTCAATCTATCAAAAAAAGAGTACATGGTAAATATCAAAAAAATTTTGATGATACTATTAAATCATTAATGAATAAGGGTCTAATTGGTGTTTATAGACATAATAATATTTGCACCGGTCATGATGGTATGATTGTTGCACGAAAATTATATGACCGGAAATTAAAAAATAGTTTTAAGGATATGAATTTTTTATGCCTTTTTTGATTTTTGATATTGAATAGATTTCTTAAGGAGAGTTAACCATTTCTCTTTACCCTCAACGGTTATCCCTGCCTCCTCTGATGGTGTACGCCCTTCAAGTGCCATATGTGGTTTAATGAAATTATGATAAATCCTATGACCTTCTACAATTGGTGTAGATTCAATCTTTATCCCTCTCATGGTTTTCTCACGAGATAGAATTTCACCATGCAACCGTTCTACATGGTTATTATTAGGATGGTGCTGTAATCCAACATTCCACAAATGTTCTGTTTCCTTTGTATTCGTTGGAAATTCTTGTTAACCGCTTTCTTATAGCTATGATCCATCAGTTATCATAAACTTAGGTGTGCGGTTCCCTGCATTTCCTTTTGCTTTCTGAAATACCATACGAGCATCCCTAACCTTACGTTCTTTAGAAACAACACTAGCAAGTTGAAAACGAGTTTTTTCATCCATAACATTCCAAAGATACTCCCAAGAACCATGAATATTCAACATCATTTCATCCGTATGCCACACACTTCCAATATCAGGAGTGATACTATTCACATACTCATTCATAATAGATACATATTTTTCAATCCAGTTATACACCGTCATATGTGTTACATCAAGACTATAAAAATCTTTAAGGTGTTGGCTAATTTTTCGAAGTGATAATCCTCTGAAATAAAGGTCAAGTGTTAACGCAATTACTTTTGGATTGTATTTCATGTTTTCAAAATCAACATTGTTTACAAACTTTCGGTTACAGTCTTTGCATTTGTAGACTTGCTTACCGTTTTTCTTTCCGTATTTCACAAAGTTCCTGCTATGGCAATGTTTACATTCCAATACTGGCAGTTCATCAGTTAATCTAATGTTTTGTTTTACTTTCAAATTAACTTGTTCGAATTTATGACTGAGCTTTGACCAAATCTTAACTGCTTGAATATGCTTACAGGGTACTCCCCTGTTCTCGAAATCAGGACACGTACAACTCCAGTGCCTACTGGTTTTCATTCGTGTCACCGTGTAGGTTCCATTTCCTGTTTGACTTGGCACAATCCACATTTTAGGATTCACTTGTTTTGGTTCAAAACCTTCTTCAATTAGTGTCATGCCACGTGCTTTTCTTGCGTTTATCATTTCCTTAATTTTACAATCTCTATTACTCATTTGTTTTCGCCACTATTAGTAATGCAATATGGGTATAAATACTTTATGGTACCATAAATTAATATAGTAAAAATTTCATAGGATTTGGTAATGAAATTGCAGAAACACAAGGCTTATAAGTACAAGGGTGAAACGAAATACAAATACGTGATAGTTATTCCTAATGAGGACATCGAAAAACTCGGATGGAGGGAAGGAGAAAAATTGGATGGAAAAATAACAGATAATGAAAATTATTCAATAAAGAAAATTTAAGGTAATTTCCATTCTTTTATTTCACCACTCATATTATGAAAATACCAATAACCATATTCCTGATAAGAGTATGATAATTCAAATTTATTTTCTAAATCAGAATGGAACATTTGATCTTCATTAATTTCACATCCAGTAAAATTCTTGTATTTACTAAAATTATAATCAATTTTGAAGACAACGATTAAATTACCATTTGGAGCAATACTATCTATATTTATTGAAGAATAACAAGAGTGCCAATCTAATTTTTCTAAACCAAAAAAACCAACGTTTTCACCTAATCGCAAATTAAAATTATTTATACCTTCTTTAAAAATGATGGAATAATTCTCGATAATTGCAGGAAACTGAAAATCAATAATCACATTATGTAAATATCTATTACAATTAGAAGTATGCAAAATTAATGTATAAAAATCAAAAAACATTGGATTTTGGTTTTCTTCCAAATATAATGGTAAAAAATCTGTATCCTGTTTAATTATAGAAAAATTCATTATTTGTTCTTCGAAAATATAAAATTGATAACTATAAGATGCAATATTTCCACTATTATCAACTAATTCTATGTCAATATTATATGCATCAGGTCTTAATTCTTTATTTTCTTCAAATGTTACCAATGCCATTTCATTTGAAAAAAAAGTGTTCAAATCTGTTATATTACCATATTTTGCGCTTCGTATTATTACATTTGATTTTTCTTTGTTAATTCCTGATCCGCCTTTTTCACTATAACTTATTCTAATTTCTTTTAATGAAACATTAACAATTTCATTTACAGCTGGTGAAAAAGAAATGAAATATGGTTTTTCATCATCTATACCGTGTAAACCAGGAATAGAAGCAATAATAGGGGCAAGATATGCTGTTGAAATAATAGTGAAAATTACTCCAAGAATAAAACCCACAAAACTGAGTTTATTGTTAACTAAGAATTTTATTGTTTCTTTTTTCCCTATCATCATAAACTATTATACATTATACAAATGTAATTTATAATTTTTTAAATATGAATAAAAAATAAAAAAACCAATTGATATAAATAACAAAATAAGAATTATATCAAAAATTATTCCAACAAACAATGGTATAATTCCTATAAGATAAATAACAACATTAATTTCGCTTAAAAAAATATACATTTTGAAAAATGTTATAAAAAAAATCCACCCCTTTATGCTTCTATTTTTTGAAAATGAACACAATACAAGAAATAAATCTAATATAATTAGAAAAACAAACGCATAAATCCATCCATTGTCAAGAACTACAATTTTTTTCATTAAAAAATTTATTTCATGTGAATAAAAATATTGAGTGAAATTATCCCTAACAAACTTAGTAATAATAAACGATCCCACTGTTGTACTAAAGATAATAAATGAAATAATATATGGATAGTATTTAGATACAAAAAATAAATATGGATAATCAATCCACGGATATTTCAAAAACTTCTTTTTGACGGAGGAATTTATAATGAACCACCCCCATCAAAAAAACTCGATTTTGTTTTGGCGAAAACAAATGAGCCTAATAGATGAGGGTGGCACAAAACAAATGATAATAGTGGTTTAAAAAAGTTGGTAACCACCGATTTTACACCACAAAATTGCCACCCCTTCATTTTACAGTACCAAGC
>CAZOPW010000019.1:0-32568 GCA_964581795.1 uncultured Thermoplasmatales archaeon
TGGAACCACTCCTTGTTTAGGTGATCTTGATGATGATGGTGATGTTGAACTTATTGTTGGTTCAACGGATAAACGGGTGTATGTATGGGATTTACCTATGCCTTTGAAGGAGGAAGGTATGGAATGGCCGATGTATCAACATGATTTATTTCATACTGGTTGTTATGGCTTTGGGAAAGGATTCATGGTGGATGCAAATGGACCGTATTATGCGCGTATTGATCATCCGGTTGAATTCAGGGGGTCGGTGGTGAATGGTGACCCGCCATATTCATGGCAGTGGGATTTTGGTGATGGGAACCTTAGTACTGAACGAAACCCAGTTCATACGTATAATCATCTTGGTGAGTACCTGGTGAATTTGACGGTGTGTGATGGGAGTGGGCATTGTGGTTTTGATGCTGATATGGTGGAAGTGTCTTCGTTTGGTCGAGTTGAATATGGAGCAATTCGAATTAAGAGAATTAGAGGAGGAGTCGGAGTGACTGCGGTTGTTGAGAATAAGGGATCAGTTAATGCTACGGACGTGCAGGTTACGTTTACGGTGGAAACATTATTTGAAATGGATGAGGGTGGTCTTATTTTTCCATTAAATGGTGAGAGGACCAAGTGTGTTGATATTCCTGCGGGGAAAACGCGGAAGGTGCATTGTTGTATTTTTCATAATCCTTTTTTCTGGCCGATTGTAGCGTATAATGTGGATGTTGATGTACAAATTGAGAATTGTGTTGATAAAGAGACGAGATTAATGATTGTTTCATCATGTATCGTCATTCCTGAGGATACACCGTTTCCTTTTGGAAAATATTACCGACTGTTTAATAAGTGATTTTGAAAATAATAGTGTAACTAATAGAAATACGTTGAAATTAAAAAAAATTAAAGAAAAGGTAAAAGGTGGAAATCCACCTATTTTTACGTATTATTTCTTATATATTATTTATTCGTATCCACCGATTTTCAAGGTGGGATCACCAAGAAGAACCCATTGTGTTATCGTTTTTGGATGCCCTGCAGATAAATCACTCATATCAAACGTATTCACATAACTATTCAACGTTTGCATATACGCATCACCAAGAATGTCACGGTTATTTTCACCGTATTGTCTGAAAAACTCAATAGTAATCCACGAATCACCACCACCAGTAGTTAACTCCTTACCTGGCATTCCATAACCTAAACCAGTATTTCCCATACTAGCAATCGCACCACCATCAGGATTTCGAATCAATCGCCAACTAAATGTTTCAGGAACCGGAACACCATGACACCACATATATTTTGGTGGAATGAATGGGAGATAATATGGTAAAATATCCAACACGCCTAATACCATAGACACATTAAATTGACTGTTATGACATCCTCCCACGACTGCAATAGGGAGTTTTTCACCATTGGAAAGCGTATCCATTGGGAAAAGAGGTGTTGAAAAGAACGGCGGCCAAGGAGTAACCGAAGTAACTTTCATCCCAGTCACACTTGCAGGACCACGGTCACCAGGAATACCTGGGAGTTGATCAGCCCACACATTTGGACTACCGTGACCAGAGAAAAATAAAAAACCGCTTCCTTCATTCACTGCTGAAAGCACATCCTCAATACCAGTTAATTTACCATTAGACGTCCATAAGATTTCTTTCTTAAATCCTTCTGGCATATAATATAACGCTCCGCCACGTCCAAGTAATGATTTTTCACCAGTCGTCCATTCACCTTCATAATACATTTCAGTATTATTACGCCAGTCTTCAAAAACAATTTCGTCTTCATTGTTTTCAATCCATACATGAATACTACTTAAATTACCATATGCCTTTGGATCATAACTTTTCCCACGAATAGTTAAAACTTCATCAATGTAACTCACATTAGCCCAGAAATAAAACTCATTACAGTAATCCTGAGATGGCGGATCAAAAGCAACATCTGTGTTACCTAATATATCCCCTTCAGAAACAGACACGATTTCAGCAATAGGTACCGTAGGGAAACCATTTTTGAACGCATCTTGAATCGCTGGATTCAAATGATCATCATGAGAATACGTAATCACTGATTCAGTAGAACGATCCTTAGTCACATTCACACTGATCACTGGTCCAAATTCATTCTCTGGATTACAACTTTGCGCATAAATCGTGTACTCGCCCTCTTCAATAGTACTCGTATCCCATTGAATATTCAAATCTGTTTGATCAAGGAATCCATCACCAGAGACAACGATCATCTTTTCAAACCAAGATGGATCAATCGGTGAACTTTCATAAGTGATAATTTTATCAACCACCGTGTTGGCTTCTTCAACACTTCGACACGCAAGTCTACTTAGTGACACATCCGGATAAAAATCAAGGTTATCATCATCTACACCAGGTTTTCCGAGAGCAGCAAATACTCCATCATTATTTGGATCCCAATCAGCAAATTCACCACCCTCTCTGTATAAATCAGCATAATACAAATCACTGATGACACCAGGATCAAAAATAGAACTAGATGCAAGAGGAAATGCAGGATCATCATACATGTTTGTGTATCGAACAGGAAGATACCAACCGCTGCTGCCAAGATTGGTATTATCTTTTGGTTTTGCATACACAACGGATTTTAATCCACCAACAAGAAGGACATATTCTGTTCCTTTTGTTTCAACACAATTCTTAATAAACAATTTAATCTCTTCAGCAACATCCACTCCATTATATTCATTATAAATAGATTCAGTCGTTTTAAGAGACGTTTGGATACCAACAGTGTTTTTATGAGTAACAAGTGGTTGCAATGCATCAGTAAATATTTCTGGAGCAATGATCATTAAATCATTGTCATCAACCGTCTGATCAAAAACCGTTTTTTCACGTTGAGTATTATATGTAATGGTTATTTCTGATTCTTCAGCAATAGTTACTTTATTTTCAGCAGGTATATATTGTACTGGATACACTGAAACAGTAACAAAAGTCACATGTTCATGATTATCATTTAACCCACAACCAATCTTGTAATCAAATCTTGTTCCTGGATAGGGGTCATGTGATTGATATACGGTTTCATCTTTCAGAGTTGGTTTCCAAGAAACTTGTTTATTTGATGCAGTTAGTGGAAGTAGTGAGGATGATGCATGAACTGGTGTTGTTATCTGAGTAGTAGTTGTTGAATCAAGTGTAACATCGATTTCAATGTCAGTGACTCCAAAAGGTAATTCAAATGTTTTCACTATTTTTGGAAGTAATGGTTTACCAGGTTCTGATAAAAAAGCATCACTTTCAGAACAAGTAATCAGTGTGGTTTCTTCAGATTCAATTAAAAATTGTGATTGTTGATGGCTCAATGATACATCTATATTTTCTGTGTGGTAATCAGTTGTCTGTTGATTGCCGTATTGATATGCTACTGCTCCAATTCCATTGATTAGTAACAATCCTATTACAAGAATTGAAAGGTATTTTTTCATATTTATTTGCCCCCGTTTTTTTTAATTTGTTCGTTCAACTTTTCTTTTTTTAATTTTAAATAATCTATATTAATATGTATAATATCATTATACTATAGAAATATTTCGTCATCGTATAGAAAACAGTTTAATCTGTCAAAACAGGATTCTATATAGGGAAAATAAATAAATTTATATTTTTTGTATAAACCATGATAGTATATCTTCAATGAACTCTTCAATGAAGGAAATACTTTTTGATAATATAAGTTGAATAAGATTCTCGTTTTGTATAACTCGTTGATTATCTATAGAGTTAGGTGGCTTTTGTGCCTGTTCAATTGATTGAATATCGATTGTTTCGTCAATTGAATTAGTGGAAAAGGATGGTGTGAATACAACTGACTTACTTTTATTTTCAAAAGTACATTGAGTGATTTGATTGTGTTTTGATGAAGCAAAATATATATCATACGCATTATTTGATTGAAATGTACAAGATGAAATTTCGTTATTATTATTGTTATCGCAAATTGCATCAATACCTGCATGAGTGTTGTTAAAAAATGTGCAGTTTATTATTTTATTATTTGAAGAATGTTGAAGTTCTATTCCATCACAGTTATTGAAAAAACAAGAATTTTTGATTATATTAGAATGAGACGTTGAAATACTTGTGGTAATGATAAGAATTCCTTCATCTGAACAATTAGAAAAGGTACAATTTGAAATGAAAGTGTAATCATTCCATATGGCAACACCAATTGGAGTGTTGTTAAAAATGCAATTTGAGATATGAACGAGTTTGGAATCAATTCGAAGGCCAGTAGTATATAATCCATTTGCAGTATTTGTAATTGTTAGATTTGAAAGAGTTACAAATGGTGATGAAATAGTAATTGCTGGATTATTTGGTTTCGTTTCAATACTAAATCGAGTGGTATCTGGTGATGACCCAATGAGAGTTAAGGGTTTTGAAACATGAAACGATTGTGTAAAAGTCCCTTTTTGAAAAATAATAGTCGTATTCGGTTGGGCTGAATCAATTATTTCTTGAATATTGTGATGAGGATAAACAATAAGTAGATCCGATGAAGGCTTATCAGCTATGGAAATGGATTCTAATGGATATGTACATAATAAGATGAGTAACGCTATGATAAGTGATATCGTTCTTTTTTGATCCTTCCATTTAACCATTTTCATGGTTTATTTCCACCAGTTCCACAAGATTCAATATTGAATCGTGTTAAGTTTTGTCACTGACTTTATTTAAAAAGAAGCCAAAAAAAACACACTTTGACATTTTGTCAAACCAAGCAATAAAAAAAATAAAAAATTTTAATCCTTAGTATATACTGCACTTACTAATGGATTATTTTTAGTACTATTTTGTAAAAATTCTTTGATTTTTTTCTTTTGTTTCTCATCCATCTTACCCATACGACTCACAAAAGAAGCTTTAGAAGACAATGTTTATAAAATGAAACTGTAAAAACCTCTAACCTGACAAAATGTAGAAACGAAAAGATTACAAAATAAAAATGAAAAATTAACGATCTTAAGAAATGGAAAATAAAAGGGAAGGAGTTAAAGGGGGCATAAAGGGGCGTAAAGAAGAGTTTCATACAGTACGCCAAAAAAGAATTCGTGTTTCAATCCTTCTCATTTTATTTGACAATACTACTTATAGAGCAGATAAAACTCCGACATCCTAAACCCCTATATAAATATTATGGTGAAACGGTATAAAAAACATTTATTTTGATCCTATAAATCACAATGCTTTCGTTTTCTTCTTAGATCGACGATCAATCTCCTGCTGTTCATGATACGAAAGCACTCCTTTATTAACAAGTTTCATCACAAGTAACCGATGAAATTCTTTAACATAAGAAATCTCTGTTTCAATCGATGAAATACTTTCAACATATTTTTTAAATAATGTTTTATCTTCCTCAATTTCCTGCAGACTCTTTTTTAATGTATCTGCCTTTTTCCGCGTCACATCTCGAACTTGCTTTTTTAATTCATCAGCAAATTGATCCTGAACACGTTTAATCCGATCATCATTACGTTTGCTAAGTTCTGCTAATGATTGTTCTTTAAATTTTTCTACATCATTTAACCTTTTTACAACAGGTTTTAATCCACCAATACGAGATTCAAGCCGATCAATTTCAGCATGCAATAATTCAAGTGAAGAAGAAAGAGCTTGTTGTTTTTCAGCTAATTCAGTTAATTTCTTCTGAAAATATCCTTCTTTCATAAATATCAACCAACGAATACAATACAGTAACCAGATAATACAGAAATAAAGATATCCTACTTTAACTTTGACTTAAAACTCTTTACGAACTATACTGGTGGAATTAATGACATTGAAATGAAATTACCTGCTAAATAAGCCATGAATGCAAACACCGATAACAAAAATGTTTTAATCCTACCAAGTGAAAACTGTTTTTGAATTGCTAAACAGACTCCATTAAGAAATTGAAATGGAATAGTCAATAAAACAGTCATCACTAGTAAAAACACAACTGGACCTAATCCAATTTCTAAGATGATTGGAAGTAAAAACAATGAGATTAATTGAGTGATACCAATAGAGATACTAATACCTGCAATGATTTCAATAAGACCCCATATTTTTTTAAAAAATGAACCAACTGAATCAGTTCCTATTGAAAGACAGTGTTGAATTGATTCCTTAATTTCTTTTTCAACTAACTGATGCTCTATTGCATGGGAACAAGGCAGGAAAAGAAGGAAAGAAATAATCCCAATTGAACCAAGAAGGACAACATTTTTTTTCATTACGGTTACCCAAAGAAACAATTATCAATGATTATTTATAAATTTATGCCTTCAAAAACAAAAAAAAACAGTATGAATATCAAATAAATAATTGAAAAACAAAAAACTATTATAGTCCACAATGTTTCAAAATTAATACCATTAAAAAAGATGGGATGCAAAAGGGAAAGGAGCCTATGACAAAAGCTGATATTTATTGTAAAATAGAGCTTATTAAAGATAAATCTACAGGGAAAATGATGTTTTCAGCGCATTTAAATCCAGCTGCTCCAAATGTAAAAACAGATGATCACACAATCTCTTGGTCACCAACTATAGAAGAACAACACTTTATCATTGATACGATTAACCTTCTTCATAAACAAGAACATAAACCACTAGTCACTTTCACTACAAAAAAGAATCAAACTCAACAGTCCATTAAGAATACTGAACATAACACACAGGAAACAATTGAATCCATTAATCAAACCATTGATAATCTTCCTTTTGAAAGAGATAAAAACAAAACAGCAAATCAAAACAATCATACAATCGAGCAAATCATCAAACAAAACACGAAACAAGACTAACTTATTTTTTCTTAATTTCAAATAAGTTACCACAAAAATCTTTAATGAACACTAATTCTTTTTCACCTTTAGGAATCCGATAAATAGATAAATTAAATTCCCTACATTTGGAAAGAAACCCTGATACATCATCTATACCAAGACAGACATGATCAAAACGATCATTTTGTTGAATAGTACTAATAAACACTTCAAATTGCTGATTTTTAATTTCAAAAACCATCACTGTAACATCATGGAGTAAATTAATATTAAAAATCTGTTTGACAAGATCTGGGGAAACCTGAAACTCTTTTACTAACTGAGCATGTAACAAATCCTTGTAAAACTGTTCAGCATGCTCTTTTGAATCCATTTGTAATGCTATATGTTTCATTAAAACCATATTTTCACCCTCCAAAAAGAAATAAAAAAAAGAGAAAAAATTAAATAAGTTTCAATTCTTTCCCTAATTTTTCATACACTCGAAGAATCTTATCTAAATCCTCACGAGTCATCCCTGCATTCATCTGATTTCGAATACGAGCTTTATCACGTGCTACCATTGGAAACACGATAGCAAGAGCAAAAATACCTTCCTCATACATTCGATTCGCAAGTGTTTGTGCTTTTTTACTATCCCCAACAATCGCTGGAATAATAGGCGTTTGACTGTATCCGGTATCAAAACCAAGGCTTTCAATTTCCTTTTTGAAATACTTTGCGTTATCCCATAATTTTTTGACTCGTTCCGGTTCATTTTCAACAATATCCATTGCTGCAAGATTAACTGCAGCAACATGAGGTGGAAACGCAGCACTTAACAACCATGACCGAGCAGTATTCCACGAATACTTCACGGTGTATTCACTACCTGCAAACATTCCACCGAAACCACCAAATGCTTTAGAAAACGTCCCCATCTGAAAATCAATTTCCTTTTCCAAATCAAACTCCTTACCAATGCCATATCCGTTACCAAGAACACCTTCTCCATGAGCATCATCCACATACGTTAATGCACCATATTCATGAGCAAGTTTATAGATTTCATCCATCTTAGCAATATCTCCATCCATACTGAACACACCATCTGTAATTACTATTGCTCGACGGTAATCTTTTTTTGCAGCTTCCTTTAAAACTTTTTCAAGTTCTCCCATGTCTGAGTGAGCATAAATTCCTCGATCTGCTTTTGTTAAACGGACTCCATCAATGATACTTCCATGATTCAATTCATCAGAAATTAAAATATCACCTTTTCCAGCAAGTTGAGGGATCACTCCAGCATTTACTGCAAATCCTGTTTGAAAAGTAACTGCTGCCTCAGTATTTTTAAAGTCAGCGATTCTATCAAATAACTCTTGATGCACATCCATTGTTCCAGCAATAGACCAATCAGATCCTGCTCCAGCGCCATATTTTTCAACAGCATCAATAGCAGCTTTCCGTAATTTTGGATGATTCGCTAAGTTCAAATAATTATTTGATGCGAGCATGATACATTTTTTTCCATCAACTGAAACATGCGGTTGAGAAGGTCCTTGAAGTCGTCGAATCGTCCAAGTATATCCTTTTTCCTCTAAATCATTAAACTCATCTTCAAAAAAATCTGTTGTTGTTTGTTTCATTTTCTTTTCATTCCCCCAAAATCATTCTCGTATTAATTACCTTTTTAATCTGTGGGTTTGTGGTCACTGAAAGTAAAAATTGTATTAAAAGCTGTTGGTTCACTTTTCTTTAAATCATACTACTCTTTAATTCAGAAATAAAAAAAATTACACTGATTTGATCTTTACCACTCTACTCATCCGATACCCAATGACAACCATCATCATTTCATATTCGATAAACTCTTGATCTAATTCTTCATCCCCTGTGTCAACTCTAATAACCGGCGTTGCTTTTAACTTTGAAGGAGTAGAAATAACAATTATATTATCAATACCAATCTTTCGAATAACCTTTGGACTTAATTGAAGATTTCCTCGCCCAAAAATAAATCCTTGTGCTCCAATAGGACTAAGAATCACCTTAACTTTGGTATATTCCTTAAGTAATGACAATAAAACCTCTTCATTTGCATCAGTTGCAATCGTTCTGTTTTGATATACGGCATCTATACCTAATATTGTATTTTCAATTCCAAGTTTATTTGCAACGTAATCAATCGTTCCACCAGATCCAAATAAATACAAGGTATCCTTATGATTTGCAAGTTCTTCTTCGATATGATCACTGATATCATCTTTGATTTCATCATCATCGATTTGAGCAAAAGAAGCTTTTCCAACTTGAACATATGACGGTTCAATAATCCCCTGAGCAGTATCATACAATCGTACTTTCCACGTTCCTTGCCGATACAATGTTTCATCTAAATCCATGATTTCAGCATCACCCGTACTCAGTTCACCTTCAATAAACCGAGCGATCATAGGTCCAGCGGCATGAGGGGTAACAGCAAAAACACCAGAATGCATTTTCACACCAGAAGGAATACCAAGAATCGGAATATGTTTTTTCACAACAAAAACAACATCTCGAGCCGTTCCATCCCCTCCACAAAACACAAGTAATTCAACTTGCGCATCCATCAACTTTTTACATACAGAAACAGTATCCTGCGTTGAAGTTTTTCCAAGTTGCTGAGAAGATGAAGCATACACAATGTTAATAGAATCCTTCTTAATCCCTGCTTCAATTAACACATCTTCTCCCATTTTTCCCTTGCAAGTAAGCCAGGTAACATCTTCTAATACGTCACTATGATCTTCAACAAGAGTTTGAATTCCAATACGTGCTTTTTTGGTAGCTACAGGTTGCGCACCACGTTTTACAGCTTCATCATAGACACCATCTGTCCCTTTTAATCCAACACGACCACCCATTCCAGCAATAGGGTTAACAACAAATCCAATTAACATAAGAAATCATGATGTGGAAAAAAATAGGTCTATAAATAAGCAACGCAAGAATATGAAAAAAGAAGAAAAAATTAGAGAAAGTTTAATATTTTTTAACTCTCTCCAGATAGTCAATAAAATTATTTCTTTTTTAAGTACGGAAGCCCCGTTCTTTTGTTTTCACCAACAGTATATCCATCTGGTTTATCTGTAGGCTTTCCACTTTTTGGTTTTCTTTTACTAAAAAAATAAATAGGTTGCTTTCTTCCACCTTTTAAGGTAACCTCACGAGTATATAAGGTCCACCCTTTGTATTCAAATACCATATTAGTACCACCTTTCCTAACAAAAATGAATCAATAACAAAGGTTATAAGTGTTTCCTTTTAAATAACGGATTTAATAGAAAAGAAGGTAATTTAATTTCGAATACCTTCTTGATTGACCGTAAACACTGCTTCTCCTTCTGGTAAATGAGGAGAATCAATTAATCGTGCAATTCGTTTCGGTCCTTTACTTTTCCGTAAATAAATCCGAAATGTGGCAGTGTGACCAACAATATGACCTCCGATTGGTCTTGTAGGATCACCAAAAAAAGCATCAGGTTTAGAAGAAACTTGATTTGTAACACATACCGCTCCATTATTTAAATCACTCCAACGAAGCAGATCATGCATATGTTTGTTTAATTTCTGTTGCCGATCTGCGAGTGCACCTCGACCAACATATTCAGCACGGAAGTGTGCAGTTAAGGAGTCCACCACAAGAAGACCACCAGGTTGTTCTCTTGACATCTCTATTACTTTTTCAACGAGAAGCATTTGGTGGCTTGAATTATACGCTCGAGCAACGTGAATGTTTTCCAGTACTTCATCAGGATCTAACTCTAACGCTTCCGACATTTGAACAATTCGCTCCGGTCGAAACGTGTTTTCAGTATCAATGAAATACGCACCATTTTCCATACCACCTTGATCTTTTGGTAACTGAACATTTACACAAAGTTGATGAGCTATTTGAGTTTTAGATGAACCAAATTCACCAAATAACTCGATAATTGATTGAGTTTCAAATCCGCCACCGAGTAATTCATCAAATGTTTTTGACCCTGTGGTGATCCTTCCAACTTTCGATCGCCGATCCATTAAAACAGCGCCTGTTTCAAATTCACCAACATTAGCAAGCTTTCTTGCTTCAAGAATCATTTTTGCACCAGTTGATTCACCGATTTCTGCGGCATCTGCAAGTTCCTTTGGTGATGCAACTGCAATACTCATAATTTCAGTGTACCCTGCGTCACGAAGTTTTTCTGCGGTTGCAGGACCTACACCGGGTAAATCATCAATTGAATGTTTTTCAGTTTCTTTCCCCATGTATATACCTTACTATCAAGTAATAAAGAAAACATTTATAAAAGTACGCCATGCCTCGGTGAAAGTATTCATATTTCCAGGAGTGTACTCTTTCACTGTTGGTATATTCTTTTTGATATAATATTTCTATAAAATTTGTATAATTCATTGTTTTGAACATCTTTTTTCCAAGGCATTGGTTTCCGTGCCAATAAGTCTCCATGATGTTGTTTGCTCCACACTGATTCTTGTTGAGTTATTCCTTGTTCTGTACCATAATATATGATAATTGGTTGAGATAATGAAAATTGAATCCTTGCAGCTTTTTTCAAAAGAGAAAGCCTATTATGACATTGGTAAAGGATTCTATCCATATCGTGATTATCTAAAAACGAGGGTAACAAAAAAGTAGATGGAAACTTTGCATAATGTTTTCCTATTATCTTCTTTATATATCGATTTGATCGAGGATACGTACATACATTTTTTTGGATTATATGTTGAGTAGTAAAATCAAGGACACCATCTAAGATATTTACATAATTTCGAAGAATCACATCCGAAGCAGGATTTCGTAACCATTTCAATCTTTTCCAAGGTATTTGAATTGTTTTCAATTCTGACCACGAGATTCCTTGCATCCATGCTTCGCCAATTAAAATTGCATTTGGAAAACTCGTTTTAATCGATAAACAAAACGTTTTCCAAAAATCATTAGAGGGACCAATAACATGATCAAGTCGATAACCATCTAATCCAAAAGATAACCAGTATCTTGCTGCATCAATCACATGGTCTCTTGTTTCTTTATTTTTTAAATTTAATTTAGGAAGATCTCTAACTGATAAAAAACATTGATAATCATCCGGCCAATTAGTAAAATAAAACCAATGAACATAATCGCTGTTCTTGTTTTGTTGTGCTTCAACAAAAAATGGATGATGTCTAGATACATGATTAGGAACAAAATCTGCAATGATTGTCATATCGTTTTGATGAACAAGATCGATTAATCGCTTTAACTCCTTTTTTGTTCCAAACCGAGGTTCCACTTGAAAAAAATCTGTGATATGATACCCATGATATGCACTTGTTTTATAAAAAGGTGAAATCCATAGAGTTGTTATACCAAAATTCTTAAGATATGGTAGGGAATCAATGATTCCTTTGATATTTCCACCAATAAATTGATTTTTATTCCACTCTTTTTTTGGATTATAACCTGCGAATCGATCAATTAAAATTTGATAGATCACAACATTTCTCTTCCAATCAAGAACTGTACTCATCAAAATGAAAAATAAGAAAAGGGGATAATAAAATACGTGATTTATTTAATATTGTAAATTATTTTTTTTATTCACCTGAAAATAATGCAGCGACTTTATCTACTTGGTCTTTGTGAGCAAGAACTGTTGCTTTATCACCTGCGAATAATTCAACATCTTCAGTTGGAATGATAAATTTGTGATCTCGCTCAATAGCAACAATTAAACTTTTCTTTGGAAGTCCAATTTTTTTAATAGTTTTCCCTGAAAATTTTGAATCTGGTGCAACTGGAATTCTAAATATCTCAGCATATTTTCCTACGTTCATGTAATCTTCGACATTTGGATGAATAATTGATTTATACAAGTGTTCAGCCATGACTATGTTTGGACTTTTCACCATGATGATTCCTTTTTCAACATACATTGGTTTACTTTCATCTTGATTAACGACAGAAACTAAATGTTTTACTCCTTTGTTTTTTGCAAGTGAACAAACCATTAGATTTACTGCGTCATCTCCAGTAGTAGTGACAAGAACATTTGCCTTTTTTATTTCTGATTCATCCAGTGTTTCTTCTAGGGTCGCGTCAGCATTTATGGCAACTGCATCAAATTTTCTGGCAATTTCTTCACATCGTTCTTGATTTTTGTCAATAACGATAATATTATGTTTCCCTTCACTTAGGATTCGTTCTGTTAGTCGTTTGCCTATACCGCCTGCACCCACTATAACAATGTACATAGTCATTTCCTTTTCATTTTGTTTTAGTAATTGATTGCATGCAGGTAAAATTCTTTCTAATTTAAAATTTTCCCATGAATTAACATTAAACATTAAATTAATTAATCATGTTTCGTTATTGGGTTTAATTTTTTACTAATACGGATAAATAAGCAGATTTATTTTTTTCTTTATTTTTATATTAATTAAAACTAATTTTATTATTTTTGTAATATTAATGTTTATTATTAACTATTATACATAATTACGCAATTACCTTTAATTTTAAGTCTTATTAGTAAATTAATGATTTTTTAAAATTCTAACAAATTTTTTTTGAAAAATATTTTGTTTTTTTGATCAAAAATTTTTAAAATTTAAATTTTAATATACATGCTAGATTCTTTCTAGCACGATTTATTCTTAACCTTTTTTTAAAAATGAATTTTAGTTTATTGATCCAAAATATGAAATTTAAAAAAAGGAAAAAGTTGAGAATTAGTCAATTTTTACATTTAAACCGTACTTTTAAGGGGAAAAACCACCTTTTCAATTAAAATACTCCTTATCAACTTCGGTAGACCAAAGTTGATAATACCTTAAAAGATGTTTGAAAATAGAAATTATTTGTATTTTTAGCCAAAAAATGATAACAAAAAATAGTTAGCAAATGTAGATTGAAGATCTTCTAATTTATAATATGGAAAAAAAATTATTTGTCAAAATAAAGTATGCTAGAAAAAATCTAGCACGATTATTTTTGTTTTCACTTTTCAAAAATATGGATAATTTAAAAATGAACTAAAATACCATTTTTAGACTATTTACCCCTACTTTTTAGTTAAAAAATGCTTTTCTAAGCAAAAATATAATAAAAATAAATATAATAGCTTATTAATGTGACATATGTAACAAATAAAAAAATTTATGATTTAAATTTAATTGTATTTTGACATTTAATATATATTTCTTCATTTATGATAGAAGGGTGAACATTTTCATGTTCATAATCTTCCCAATGAAAGGTGCCGCAGTACAATGGATTCTTCAATATTTTAGAAACCGTCTGTGATCTCCATTTCTTTTTTCTTTTTGTAGGAATATTTTTCTCATTTAAATAATCTGCAATTTTTTGCATACTCATTCCATCAAGATACAAATCAAAAATATTCTTTACTATCTTAGCTTCTTGATTATTCACAACTAATCTATTATTAATATAATTGTAACCATATGGTATATTGAAACCTAAAGCTCCACCATTGGTTCGTGCTTTCTGCGCCATTCCATCATAAACTCGCTCACCAATTTGCTCAGATTCCAATTGTGCAATACGCTGAATAATATCCATGACAAATCGACCCATTGCAGTAGAAGTATCAAGAGATTCTGTCATAGAAACAAATTCTTTTTCATCCTTTTTCAGTTCCTCCATCATTAACATAAAATTCTTTGAATTTCGATGAATCCGATCCATTTTAATAACTAGCAACGTATCCCATTTATCAATATCTTTTAACAACCTTCTATAAGCCGGCCTCTTTGTGTTTCTCCCGGAGTAACCATCATCAATGTATTCACCAGCGATATCCCAATCTCTTGCTTTACAATATGCTCGTAATTTATCCAATTGTGCATCTAATGAAAAACCTTCCTTAGCCTGATCTTCAGTTGAAACACGAGTATAGAGTGCAGCTCGTTTTTTCCCATCCATCTATTAATAGTTTACAGATTTTTTACTTATAAAAATATCGATAAATTTCTTATTAAAAAGAAAATAACGCATAAACATTAATATAAAAATATCATTGCTAAACATGTTTAACAATTATATGTTCAACCTTAACTAATCAATTTATCTAAAATTGCATGTCCATAAACATTTAAAGCACAACTATATTACTCTCCATAAAAAGGAGAATTAACTATGGAAGACATTGAAAAACCATATCATCTAAAAAACAAATTGTCCCATCCTACAATCGAAGATATCGCAAAAGAACACAATCAACTACTTAATGATATGATTTCATTTACAACAAAGAATAGTATAGACATAACAGCATCTTCAACTTCTGCGCTACGAACACCTAATGATATGTACAAAGATTACCTCTTACAACTAATCAAAACAAACAAAGAAAAAACGGAAACAAAAGAATAAAACCAAATCCACTCTTTTTTACATTTCAATTACAAATTACTTATCCGGATCAAAAGTTAATGCAGTAGAATTAATACAATACCTTTTTCCATCAGGTGGTGGACCATCATCAAACACATGACCAAGATGACCTCCACATGAACTACACAAAACTTCTATACGTTTCATTCCAAGACTATGATCAGGTTTTGTAGTAACAGCATCACTCTTTATCGGTTTTGTAAAACTAGGCCATCCGGATCCTGAATGAAATTTTGAATCACTACTAAATAACTGTTGATGACATCCAGCACATAAATAAAAACCAGATCTTTTTTCATCAACATACTTACCCGTAAAAGGTGGATCAGTTCCTTTCTCCCAAAGAACATGAAATACACTTCTAGGAAGATCCTTTTTCCATTCATCAATAGATTTTTTCATAGTACTTTCTATTTAATCCATTATAAAAAAAACTATACCTTTTACTAGTTTTTAAGAAAGTAATAAAATCATAAAAATTTAGAAATTTTGTAAAGGACCTCTTGTTTTGATCCCTTTTTATCAACAAGAATTCTTCCTTCATTTTTCCATTGGCGAGCAGGATGAGCCGTTTCCTTTTCGATAGAAGGATTCAAACCAGCTGCTTTTGCTGCTTTTGATAAGTCAGTCACCGTTGGTTTTTCAATGCAATATTTTTTTGGCATTCTTCTACCAAATGATCGAGAGACTAATTTATCGAAATAAATTGGATATACTATAAATTTATCATCTGCACGATAACCCATTTTAATTCATCCAAAGATTGATAATGAAAAGATGTGTGTTATTGTTCTTTTTTAAGTAAAACAGCATGTACTATTCCGACTTGTCCAGGACGCGAAGTCACTTTTGCGTGTCCTAATGGAGTATCAATTACAGCACCTTTTGTGATGATGTTACGTCGAATATAGTTGATATTAGCAGGATTGTCAATAACAGATTTTATCTCTGTTTTCTGAGTTTTATTTGTTTCAGGATCGATGATATGTGCTTCATTTACTGTTTTAGCTGAAAATTTATGTTGGTTTCCACGGACACGATTTTTCTTAATTGATGTAGGACCAATTGTTGTAAGATGGGTTTCTCTACCGATTTCAAATCGTCTTTTTCCGCGAGCATATCGAATTCTTCGACCGGATTTACTTCTTTGTGATTTCCCTTGCCAAAGTGCCATAGTATGTCCGGAATACACCTATCATATTTAAATTATATGCTTATGGTATCGTATTTATCCATATTTTAATGAAAAACTTTTAGTAATAAGTAAAGATGAAGGGAACAGACGAAAATTATGTCGAATATGAGGCGATGAATGATGGCGGAAGAAGTTGATGATGATAATATCATATTTGTAGGCAATAAGGCACCAATGAATTATGTAGTAGCGGTTTTGACCGAATTTAAGAAAAATAATGAAGTGATCATTAAAGCTCGGGGGAGATCCATTAGCAAAGCAGTTGAAACAGCATTGCTAGTTAAACAGAAATTTCTTAAAGAAGCTGAAATTATTGAAATCAAGGTGGACCTTGAAAATATTATTGATGATAAAACCCAAAAACCAATGGATATTCCTGCAATAGAGATCAGTCTTGCTACACCAGAAAATTCATAATAAATTTTAATTATTTTTTTTCTTTTCTAATATCATTTTTGATATTAGTTATTCCTTGAACGAAAATTTTTTAAACCTTAATTCCCATGTATGCTCACACTTTTGATATTAAAAATTGAGTGGGGAAAATAGTATGAAATCAACTACATATGCAAGCCTAGTTACTATCGTATTTGTTATACATAGAAATCATATTGCAACAAGTATTGATGGTGCACTTCGCGAAGTAGATGCACTTTGTGATGAATTAGGACTGACTTGTGATTTGAGCCATATGACAAAATATCGGATTGTTTCCGATATGCTCAAGCATAAGATTTTAGTCACTCGAAAAACGAAAAAGAATAAGAAATTACGACTTTCAAAACAACTTAGAGATAGACTAGAGTAATTAATCTCTATCCTTTTTCTTCTGTCATATCACAATCTTTAATATTAACAATTAGTTTCTCGGTTACGATTTATTTATGGTTCGACAAGGATATCGTGATGGAATAGAAAGATATGATTTTTCCCTTACATCACTTTTTCGAATAATAAGCCTTCTCATTGTTCCAATTATTGCATATGGACTTGGATTATTACCATCATTGTTTAGTCTTTACTATCTTCTCCCCTATTTTACCTTTTCAAATTCACTACATCTCTTTTTATTTGCCTTTCTTCTTGTCATTGAATTTTTCATATTCATGATTTTTGAAACCATTATTCCTGGTTTATTCATCAAAATTTTTCGAATTGGATGTGAAGAAGGAACATTTGATCTCTCAATAAAAGATAAAAATTTTTTCCATCTCGCTTTACATACTATGTTATATCGCCCTCCGTTGAAACTTATTGAACAATTTAAACTACTCCCTTTAAGAGTACTATTTTTAAGACTAGCGGGATTAAAAATGGGAAAAACAAGTATTATTCCAGGGACAGAACTATTTTATGATCCATATGTTATTGAAATCGGAGAAAACACGCTTTTTGGTGGGCACGTCAAAATAACAGGACATGTGATTGATAATGCAATGACCATTAAAAAAGTAAAAATTGGAAATAATTGTGTTATCGGTGCTGAAACATTCATTATGGCTGGAGCAATTATTGAAGATAACGTTACAGTTGGAATCCGAACGTTAATCACTAAAGATCAAGTCCTAAAAAAAGGAAAAACCTATGTCGGCTCACCAGCTCGAGAGATATAATATTTATTAAGAAAATCAAAGAAAAAATGATTATGGTTTTACTAACAAAACTTATAAAAATTTTCTTTGTTCAATCCAAGCATTATCTACAAGATCTCTCAAATGGATAGGTAAATTTGGTGTTTCATCGTGGAATGTTCCCTCATCATCTTCCCACCAGAGTAATGCATCCTTCGTTTCATTTTTTTCTTTATCCCTTATCTTAGCCCAGATTTCTGTTTTCTGTTTTCCTTCAACACCATCCTTGATAACTTTATGAATTTCTACCATATGACTTTCCATAATAATAACCTCAACGACCCAATATTAGTATAGCATATTCATTCATATACCTTATTATCATATTTGATACAAGTTTTAAGAAGTATCTAAAACATTATTAACCTTCTTTTCGTTAGATTTATAGGTTTAATCTCATGACTAAAAATGATCGTAATTTAAAAGTATCTGCCAACATAGAAAACGAAATAGTTGCAATCAAACAGGATCATATTCATGGATCAACCTTTCTACTTCATAAAGCAATCAAACTCTTCTATTCTGTGATTTCAAAAAAATCTGATATTTCAAAAAACACAATTGAATATGTTTTAATAAAACTCATTCAAGCACAACCTACTATGGCCCCTTTAGTCAACTTTTCAAATGAACTTCTTTATTTTCTATCTGATTTTGAAAAACAAAATCAAAATAATAAATCTATTACAGAATCAATTAACTTATTCTTAGAAACATATGAACAAAAAATCAATAATGAAAATGAAGTAATTAAGCATCATGCATTCAAACAATTTTATAATGCTGATACTATTGCAACGTACTCTTCTAGTGGAACGGTTCAAAAAACTATTAAATCCTTAGCAAGAAACAAGCAAAAGTTACACGTGTTTTGTTCTGAATCAAGACCAAAAAATGAGGGAACCCAGCTCGCTAAAAAATTAGCAGAAGAAGGTATGAAAGTATACTTAATGACTGATGTAACTCTTTATTCTCAATTAAAAAAGGCGGATGCAATTATCATTGGATCTGATGCAATCACATATCAAGGAGTCATTAATAAAATGGGGAGTTATCCATTAGCAATGATTGCAAAACAGTTCAACATTCCATTCTATTGTATTACAAGTTCACAAAAGATTCTTCCAAAATATTATAAACTACCTGATGAACCACCAAAACCACCAACTGATTTAATAGCGAATACTTCCAATCAGTTAACCGTGATCAATTACTATTTTGATACAACTCCTTTTCCTTTGATAACTGGTTTTATCACAGAAAAAGGAATTCACAAATCAAAAGATATTAAGAACATAATAAAAGAAAAAAAACTTCATCCCACCTTAAAAAAAATAATGAAATAGAAGCCCTAATCTGAATTTATTACCCTTTTCTTTAAGGTCATATTTTGAATTAGAAAATGATGTTTTCTTATACCTGGTGAATCAATTCTATTTTTAATAGAAATTTTCACCTCAATTTGCTGATGAAATGCTTCGTTAAATCCTTTCATTATTCTTTTTTTAATAATAGCTGAGTCATTAAAAAAGTTTTCAAATAGCATTAATTCCAAGTGTACTTTTCCCTTTTCTGATTGATGAAATTGCCATTTACTAACACCTTTTCCAAAAATGTCAATAACTTCATTGAGAGCGGATACATGAATCAATTTGTTCTGATGAGTTATTATTGCATCTTGTAATCGACCTGCTATTTTTTTAATCAATGGATAATTTCTATTACAAGTGCATTGTTTATTTGTATAAATTCCTACATCGCCTGTTTTATATCGAATAAATGGAAAAATAGGTGAAAGTAAACCTGTTGATACAATTTCTCCAGGAGTATTTTCTTCTGTTACAGGTTTTCCTTTAGCATCAACAAGTTCCACAATGCAATAATTAGGAAAAATATGATGTAAGTTACTCTGCTCACATGTAGCAGATAATACATTTCGTTCAGCATTTCCATATATGTCTAGAACCGGGCAGGAAAATATTTTATTTATAATTTGACGTTGCCAATCATATAACGGTTCCCCATGACAAAAAATACATTTGAGGCAAAAGGGAACAGGTTTATTCATATCTTTAAAATATTTGGCTAAAAAATAAATAGCAGAAGGATATGAAACAATAAATAAAGGATTAAATTTTTTTATTTTTCCAATCATTTCATTGAAGGAGTAGTGAAGATGAAGAGAGGATAGTTCTAACGTATTGAATAAAACATGATAACGTGATTTCTGTTTAATTCCAAGCAATGAAACAACTTTTTCATTCCTTCGGTATCCTCCACGTTTCATATACATTTTATTAAAGGCAAGATGATGTGCTAACCAGACACGTTTTTCTAAATAAATTGTTAATGGTTTCCCTGTGGTTCCACTGGTCATTTTTTGTTCAAAATCTTTTTTCGGATATCCTTGTGATTTTAAATTGATAATATGATTCCGAATATCTTTTTTTGTGAGAAATGGAATTTTTTTAATATCTTCAAATGATTCAATATTATCTATTTTGACATCATATTTTTTAAAAAATGATTTGTAGTATGGAACATGAGTATTACAATGATGTAATAGGTTATTTAGTTGATTTAATTGATATTGATTCCATTTTTCCTTTGACCAAGTTTCTGATTTTTTTAAAAAATCTATCATTTCACGTTGATGGAAATACGTCTGAAGAAATGAAGGTAAAAACTCCATAAATGTTCAATGATGCTCATTCATTAATTATTTTAAATAATTTGTTAATGCATCTTTATTGTCTTTCAGGTTGATCTAAACGTTCAGGGTGGAGTAATCGTTTTTCAGCTCCTGTTTTTAAAAACCCGATTTTATCTCCTTCAACAACTCGATGATCAAAAGTTCCACTAATTGGAAGCATCGGTCTTATTGTAATTTCACCATCAATGACAACTGGTTTTTCAATAATTTTACCCATTGCAATAACTGCTGGAAGATTTCCAATAGGTAACAGAGCCAGATAGCCAGTTGATAATCCAAATACACCTATATTTGAAATGGAGATACTTCCAAAAGGATTAGGTCTCATTTTTACAAATGGTAACGGCAATCCATTATCAAAACGCCACCATTTTATGAATTTAACAACAAATTTCCTGAATGGCCAAGGAATTTTTGCTACTGTATGTTGGATTCCAAAAGCTTTCCGTTTTCCAGAATATGTTTTTTCTAATTTTTGTTGTTGATATTCTGCTATTTCAGTTACTGTTTTCTCTTCAGCTTTTGGGATAATAATTGCGGTCACGGGTTTGCCTTTTTGGGCAACAGCAAGAAACACGTCAACATGGTCCCTTTGAACAAGTTTTCCTCGGCGAACAAAACAATTCATCTCAGGAACATCAAAAAATACAGTACGAGCTATTGCTGCGGTAACAACATTAGTAACTGTTATTCGAATTCCTTCTTTCTTTTTTTGTTTAATAAAATCAAGTAATGGAGATGCATCTACCTCGTATGTCCCAAATACTTTACCATCGCGTGGAGGTCCGTAAATACTAATAGCTGTTTTTCTCCAGGGATCTGTTTCAATTTTTTTAATCATAATACTGTCCCTTTGCCGTATGTTATAGTATGAAAAAATCGTATATTACTTTTTGTAAAAGATATGATGATTATTTGTAGATGTCAATTGCTGATTCTATTTCCTTTGTTATCCGTTCGCTTCCACAAAATGGGCATCGTTTATCTTTTGAAATTGATTTATACACGACAGGGTCAAAAAAAGTATTTCTGCAATCTTTACACATCCATTGATCTTGTTTGGATGATTCTTTTGGTTTTCGTTTGCTTTTCTTTGTACCGCTTTTTTTCTTCTGGGGAATGATTCCACCATCCTAATGTATATAGAGTCCGCCGTTCACGTTAATAGTTTCACCAGTTATATATCTTGCTAAATCAGAAGCTAAGAATAAACAAACATCAGCAACATCCTTCGGTTTTCCTAATCGATGAAGTGGTATTTGATTTATACGTTTTTGTCGTTGTTTTTCACTATAACCTGCAATAATATCAGTATCAATTGTTCCAGGTGCAATAGCATTTACTAAAATATTTTCTGAAGCAAATTCTAATGCTAAACTTCTTGTTAACCCGATTAATCCTGCTTTGGATGTGGCGTAATCAGCACCATGGCTTGTACCTTTGAAAGCGAGTTGTGATGAAATAAAAATGATGCGACCACCTTTTTTCATATACGGTAACACTTCTTTAGTTAGAAGATATGCAGAATATAAATTTACATTTAATACCTTCAACCAATCTTCATATGAACTTTCTTTAAATGTATGACGATAATAAATACCAGCGTTATGGACAAATATATCAATATATTTTCTTTGTTTAACAAGTTTTAAAACTATATTTTTTACATCCTCATGATCGCTTACATCACCTTTGAGAAGCATACCCGAATCATCTTTATTTTTGAGTGAACGAAGCGTTTGTTTTGCTAATTCGCTGTGTTTTACATAATTAATACCAACAAAACAATCATGTGCTGCGAATTCTTGAGCGATACTTTTTCCGATACCTCTTGAGGCACCGGTTATTAACGCAGTTTTGTTTGATAACATACTCCGTTCTAACTTTTTTAGAGTGTTTAAATATTACGCTATTTTTTTAGCTAGTGATTTTGGTATTGAAATGATAGAATTTTTATATGAGCAGTCTTGTTAATTTAAAATTGAACGATGAAAAAAGATTTAACAAGTTCTTTTCTTCCAATATATCGGAAAATAATTCAAAAAGAAAAAAAGCCAGCATTTCTAAAAGCAAAAAATACACCTGTTTCTTATGATGAAAAAAGTTCCCTTGACACCTTATGGAATATTCATCATACTGCTATTAAAAAAAATTTTATCTTAAAAGATAAACCAGTGAAGTCTTTACTTGATTTAAAAATTGAAATTGCACAAAGACTTTTTTCTGATTGCACGTTCTGTGAACATCTATGTCATGTTGATAGAACAAAAAAATCAGGATTTTGTAAAGTGACTACTCCAATAATTTCTTCTGAATGTGTTCATTATGGAGAAGAAAAGATTTTCATTCCATCTCACACCATCTTTTTTTCAGGATGTAATTTTCACTGTGTGTTCTGCCAGAATTATAATATCAGTCAACAAACCCAAGGATTATATATATCTCCTACTCAGTTAGCTCAACGAATTGAACATACATTTGATCATAATAGTATTAACGTCAACTGGGTTGGCGGAGATCCTACACCAAATGTATTGTACATTTTAAAAACAATGAAACATATTAATCGTCCAATTCCTCAGATATGGAATTCTAACTTGTATTGTTCTAAAGAAACGATGCATCTTTTAGATGGAATAATTGATGTTTTTCTCTCTGATTTTAAATTTGGAAATAATACTTGTGCAGAATCATTAGCCGGAATCTCCAATTATTTTAACATAATCACTCGTAATCATCGTTTAGCAGCACGTTTTGGAGAGGTGTTTATTAGACATCTTGTTTTACCAAACCATTTAAATTGTTGTTCAAAACCTATCTTATCTTGGATTTCAGAAAATATCCCTGAAACACCTGTGAATATAATGGATCAGTATTATCCTTCTTATAAAGCACATTCTTTTTCCAAATTAAATAGACGTTGTTCTAAAAATGAGATAAAAGAAATAACCTTGTTTGCTGAAGATTTATATCTAAGATTAGTAAAATGATTTTTATAAAGACTTATTTAGAATAAAGCATAGGATAAATGATAGAATGAACTAATTAAAAAAAGGAAAGGTAAACCTATAAGAAATATTTTTTTAACCATGTTTATTACACACGCGTATAACCTTTATCATCAAAAAAAATTTGGATGATTAAAAGTATATTACCTGATAGGTGAGACGTTTTATTGTGAATTAAATGGAAAAGTATAAGTGCATCTTTTGTGTTTCTTTATGTTGTGTGAGGATGTACCAAATAAATACACATCTTATTGGGATGAATGCAGGAAAGGTCTGGGAAGTGCTCCATGAGAATCAATCTTTAACTCAGCATCAAATTTTAAAGGAAACTGGGTTAACAACAGATAAATTTCATCAAGCTGTTGGATGGTTATCAAGGGAAGATAAAATTCGAAAAGATGGAGAATTTTTTTCGCTTTCTGAAACTAATCTTACTGCATCAATTGGTTCAAATGCTGGTGTGGTCATAACAGTTCTTGATGATTTAACTGACTCAGTGGAAAGCCTTGAACAATTAACTAAGATTCAATCCGATGATTTTCATCAAGCTGTTGGATGGCTTGCTCGTGAAGGACATTTTCAACAACCATCAGAGAATCAACAAGAAGAAAACACCATGATATCAGAACCAATGTCTGATGATGAACAAATCCAATGGTTACAAGCAGAATTAGACGTATTATCTGATGAGGTTGCTTCTCGTAACCATATAATTAATGAATTAACAAGACAATTGACGGAAACCCAAACAAAATTCATCCAAGATGTTGATGTTATTGAGAAATTAAATGTGCAACTTGCAAAGAGTCATCATCACATTTCAAAAGTTGATGAACAAAATATAGAATTTGAACAAAAAATTCATTTGTTAGAAAACGAGATTGGCAGTCTTCACACTGAATTACATTCTCGAAATCACATTATTAATGAATTATCTCGTCAACTTACAAGTACACAAACTACCATAATTGAGCAAGCTGATCGATTAGAGCGACTAAGTATGAAGATGAATGGGAAACCTGTTGCATCAGGAACTGTTTCTCAATCCTTAAGACAACGTTTGAAGCGAATAACACAATTGCAGCGATCACTTGACACAAATCAGGAACCAGCTATTATAACTGAAACAAAATTTTATGATAATCAAAGCCCAGTGCTTGATATTTCTCAGTCTCAAACAGTTTCTGAGGATGAACTTCGTGAAGCTCTGCAGGAACTACATCAAGACATTGATGATAAACTTGGGCATAAAAAACCGCAGCTTCATCATGATGACCAGTGTTAATCCTTTTTCAAATTCACACTTTTTCTTTGTTTTTGGTTTCCATATAATTAAAAAAGAAAGAATTTCATAGGGCGGACTGATTTCTTGGTGAAGAATACAATGAATGTTGATGAAGTTATTCAGAAAAGAAAAAGCGTCAGATCCTTTCAATCAAAACCTGTTACTGATGAACTGTTGGAATCATTAGTTGATATTGCACATCAAGCACCATCATGGATGAATAAACAATGTTGGCATTTTATTATCGTAAAGGATACAATAATGATTCAAGAGATCGCACGGTCAGGGATTATTAACCGATGGTTAAAACAAGCACCAGCAATTATTATGGTGTGTGCTGATCCTCATTTAAGTGGAACCAGAAAAGATCTCCCTTATTTTTTAGTAGATGCGGCAATTGCAATGGATCATCTTATACTATCAGCGACAGATAAGGGATTAGGAACATGTTGGATCGGAAGTTTTGATGAAAAAAAATTAAAATCATTACTAGGAATCCCACCAAGGATTCGGATTGTTTCTTTCACTCCTGTTGGGTATCCAAAAGAGAACGATTCTATAGGTGATAAGGTTCGTTCTTCTTTTGTCAGAAGTACAAAAAGAAAATCGTTATCTGAAATTGTTCACTGGAATAAATGGTGAACTATACTTTGGAAGATAAAGAGCTTAACTTTTTAAATAACAAAGTTTGTAATGAAAGGATATAATATTTTCATTTACTTTAATCGTTTCTTCATAAAATCTTCCATTTTATCAAATGCTTTCTCTAACGTTTCCATTGGTGGAAGAATGACTGCTCGAAAATGATTTTTCCCATAAGTACTACAAAATCCAGAGCCTGGAACGACAAGGACTTGTGTCTCTGTTAATAAGTCTAAAACGAAGTCTTTGTCAGTATTCCATATCGGTCTATCCATAGCTTCAATTTTTGGGAAAATATAGAACGCTCCTTCAGGTTTTGCAGTTGAAATACCGGGTATTTCATTTAATCTTTGGTAGGCAAAATCCCGGCGTTTCTTCAATTTGTTATTTACTTTTAATACATGGTCTTGTGGACCTTTTAATGCTGCAATACAAGCTCGTTGACAAACACTATTGGCACATAAACGAGATCGAGCGATACGCATAAAAGCATCTTGAATTTCGTTGAGCTCACCAGATTGATGATGGAACATAACATATCCTATTCGCCAACCGGGAACAAGGTAGACTTTTGAAAACCCATTAAAGGTAATGACTGGAACATCTTTAGCAAGACTTGCAGTAGCAATTTGCTTTTCAGAAAACGTTAAATCATCATAGATTTCATCAGAAACCAAAGGAACCTTATATTCTCCGGCAATATCAATGATTTCCTTTACTGTTTTTTGTGAATAAAGTGCTCCAGTTGGATTATTTGGATTAATCAAAACGATTGCTTTCGTACGATTCGATAGTTTCCTTCGAATCTGATCGACATCAGGTTGCCATCCTTCATCTTCTAAACAACGATACGGTATTGGTAATGCATCATTAACCCTGGTAATAAGTTGGTATTGAGGATATGTTGGACCAGGAATAAGTAATTCATCATTTGGATCTAAGGATGCTTCAAGTAAAATTTGTAATGACTCAGTTACTCCAGTGGTAACACAAACATCATCGATACCATAAAAAACATTATTTCGCTGTTTTTCTCGATTTACAATAGCTTCACGCAGTTCTTTGTATCCTTCGGATGGAGCATATCCATTATAACCTTCTTGAGCTGCTTGGTATAATGCATCTTTCATATGCTGCGGAGTATCAAAATCATACTTGTTTGGATCACCAATATTTAATCGTAAAATTTCAAATCCTTTTTTCTCCAATTCACGTGCGGGGAGAACCACGTCACGTATTGCATAGGAAATACCTTGCGATCGTTTCGATGCACGAATCATAGTTTCACAGCCAACCATGAAATAAAACTAAAATAAAAACCTTTGTGACAACTTATGTCAAAAAAACCAATGTGAAAATTCATAAAGAAGCATCAGAGAACCGTACTTTTTAGTTATTTTTGTATTTATCAAGTGATTCTGAAAAACCTGTTGAAGAAAGGATTTGTTGTAAGCTTTCATGGTATTTTTTAGGATTTCCATTTAGTAATGTTTCTACGTATGGTTTTATAAATTCACCTGATTCAATGTCAATTTTTGAAAACTTCCATTTCATATCTGCTTGTTTATTAATTACAAGAAGCATTGCATAAGCGATTGCTCGTTTTTTCGGATGATTCGGTGCTGATCGAAGAGCTGAAAAGAGTTTCTGTTTTCCTTGTACTCTATAGATACGGGCGAGTTTATCGGCATATGAAGCGATATCAGGTAGAGAACGATATGATGGTAAGTCATTTATGATTTTTTGTTTCTTTTTTAATTCAAATGCGGTCTTAATTATTCCACTTGGTGATTCTGAAAGAGAAAGAATTTCATCAGTTAATTTCTCATCTTTTATAATATCATTTATGATATCTTTACCATAATTATCCCAATAGCGTTCTAAGACGTCATTAGGTGTGACATCCGAAACAATAATTGGTTTCTGATGAATGGTAAGCATTTTTTGAAGTGCACTTTTTTCATACGTATTTGGATCTAAAGCATTAATAAATTCTTCAGATGTGTTATAATTAGTGCCATTTAACACATATACTTGTTGATCTTTACCAGCTAATTGTTTATGACGATGTGTCATATTTTTTTCAATAAATGAATAATCAGATAGTTCACCTGAGAGATAATCATCTATGTAACGAGTTTCATTTTCTGTTTGTAACGTATTATCTTTCACAATGGATCCAACGACAGTTATAGAGAAATCTTTGTCAAAATCATCAGCCAACATAAATTTTGTTAATGAAAAAATCGTGTTATTCTCTTTTGAAGCACATTGTTCGCAGATACCAACATCGACATTAGCGGAATGCCAATGTATGTGAATATATGGTTGATTTGCGAGTTTATTATTATGTAATTGCTTGGTTGAAATATGTGGACATAAAACGACGTGATCTTTTTTTTTGTATTCTAAAGAATTTAGAACATAATCAATGAATTCCTTTGGAGGATTAGGTGTAAGCCCGGTTGAAATAAAGCCGTTATCCCATGAATACACATGTAAATGATATTTGAATGCGATATCTCTTATACCAAATATACGGTAAAAAGGATCAGTTGAATGTTGAGCAGCGATGAGATACTCTTTTGGTGCTTGACCTCGTTGAGCGTAATGAACGGTTCCACCAGGTATTTTCGCGATAGCTAAAAACGGAGCTTTTTCACTATGAGAAATAAGTAGGGATCCAGCAACAGCACCAGCTAAATTTTTCTTTTTTGCTTTTTTTTCAAGTTTTTTAACATCTTCTTTTATATTATCTATTTTTTCAAGTTGTTTTTTAACTTTCTTAAAACGTTTCTTTGATTCACTATCTGTTAATTCTGGAAGAACGCGGAGTGGATTTTCATATAATATTTTTGCTTGTTTCACCATTGTTTTTTCCATGGTTTTTGATGCGTTTCTCACAATGGACTTTCCGACTCGTGCTGCCCCTCCACAACAAGCTGGTGGACGTTTTCTTCGTGCCATAATACACTGTATTATACTTGAAGCCTCATATGAATCTTACCATTGCAAAACAATGATTAAGTAGAGATGTAATGTTTATAATGTGTGGTTAAAAATGATTCATAATTCAAATACTGATTTTTTTACAAAAAGAAGAAGTATCAGAAGTTTTCAACAAAAAAAGGTTCCCTCCACGTTGTTGCAAGAATGTGTTAATGTAGCACGTCTATCTCCATCTGCAAAAAATCAACAACTCTTAGATTATATTATTGTTACAGATGCAAATATACGGAACAGCTTGTTTTCACATCTGCATTGGGCAGGGTCACTTCCCTCATGGAATCCTAGTCATGATGAACAACCGATGGCTTACATTGTCATAGTACTCAAAAAGACAAATGATGAATTATATCGATATGATGTTGGTATTGCTTTGGCTCATATTGTACTTTATGCTGAAGCTCATACTCTTGGTAGTTGTATTTTAAAAAATATTGATTATGAAGAAATAAAACAACTACTTAACCTTCCAGAAAGTTTTGTTGTAGATGCTGTTGTTGCTCTGGGATATAAAAAGGGAGAATCCGTGGTTGAAACAAGTGATGAAGAAAGAAAATATTGGATGGATGATCAAGGCGTTCTTCATGTTCCAAAGAGGTCATTATTTTCTTTACTCCATGAGCAAACCTATTCATAAACCCTTTTTTCTTTTTTAACACTCTTTTTTTTTAAAACATTATATATGAGGAGTGTATACACTGCAGCCTAATGGTCTTTGATTTACTACTCTCTGCTGTACTTATAATCTATACAGGATTCATACTTTATGCAACAAAATATGTTTATCTTTATGGACTAAAAAAAGGGTTGAACAAACAGGATGCCGTTTATTATAATCGAAAATTTGTTCACATCTTTGCTGGTGGTATCGTTGCCTTAATTGTTCCTTTTTATCAATCTCCATTTTATCCATTAACTGCAGGATTTCTACTTGCAGCTGTAACATTATTTACGCATGAAAAAGGAGACCGACTATATTGGTTTCAAAATAAAAAAGATTTCAATGATGTCACTTTTTGTTTAATGTGGGGTATTTCCATTTTTGTGTTATGGATTTTATTTGATTCTCCCTGGTTAGCTATTTTACCTGCGTTATTTATGGCATTTGGGGATGGTGTCACTGGTATCATTCGAAATGCTTTTTTTGGAGAACGATCAAAACATTATATTGGCAATGTATTTATGGCTTTTACGTGTCTTCCTATTGGATATATTATTGGATCAATAGGAGGTCTTGTTTTAGGTGGTGTGATAGCTGCTGCAATTGCTTCTGCAATAGAACATTTTGAATTTGGTCCAATTGATGATAATATTCTTATCTCAATGAGTTCAAGTATTTTATTAATAATTATTTATCATCTTCAAATTGGATTATCTTTTAATTTTTAAGGAAGAAAAAATGTTTTCTTTTTTTTATTCTTTTTTCGTTAACATTAAATAAGAAAGTATAATTCAAAAATATCTCTTTATGGAATTGAAAAAAGCAGACGGTCGTCTTTGGGAAATAGACTTCTTGCGAGGTATCGCGATTATTTTAATGATTATTTTTCATTTTATTTATGATCTTAATCATTTTTCGGTTATATATTACAAATTATGGATTGGACCCTTTGCTTATGCGGCAAGTCTTATTGCATCTGTATTTGTCATTCTTGTTGGAATTTCGTTAACGATTAGTTATAATAAAAGAAAAAAAAGGTTTCCTATAAAGGATATTCGCATTCAATTTGTAAGTAGGGGGATAAAATTATTCAGTTTAGGTCTTATTATTACTCTTATAACTTATATTATCATTCCTGAACGCTTTGTGATTTTTGGTATACTTCATTGTATTGGGATTAGCATTATTTTATCTATTCCTTTCCTTTCTTATAGTAGGTTAAATCTTTTATTGGGAAGTATTTTTATTATTTTTGGTTTATATTTACGTTTGTTTATCTTTGATTTTTCCTTTTTATTACCATTTGGGTTTTTGCCTCAAAGCTATTTCACTATTGACT
This sequence comes from uncultured Thermoplasmatales archaeon, assembly GCA_964581795.1. Taxonomy (GTDB): domain Archaea; phylum Thermoplasmatota; class E2; order DHVEG-1; family DHVEG-1; genus EX4572-165. The sequence continues at coordinate 30,725 of CAZOPW010000019.1, forward strand.
ATTTCCCGTTACTTCCCTGGTTTGGTGTTGTTCTATTGGGAATTGCTTTTGGTAACTTTTTTTATAAGGATGGTAAAAGACGATATCATTTGAATGATGGGCTTTCCATTGGTCTGCCGGAAAAGATTTGTTATGTTGGAAGACACTCACTTCCAATTTATTTTTTACACCAACCAATACTTGTCGCCGTTATTTTTATCTTTCTTTTCTTTCAGTGAAGAAAAAGAGTGTATGAGGTTGATGTGGAAAAAAGTAGGGTAAGTATGAAGTAATTAAGAATCCTGAAAGTAATATATGTTTTGAATATGATTCCAAAATTGAATATAGCTAAAAAAAAGATTGAAATAGAATAGTAATAAAATGCTAATAATAATTTTATAAATATTGGTAGAGGATAATCATCAAAACAAGTATGGTAAGTAACATAGCCCATAAGATTATTGCTTTCCAAACCATATTTTTTGCTTTTTTCTTTTCCCACCAACTTTTAGGGTTAATACCTTGAACAAAAAATGTGAGTACACCAGCTAAATTAATACAAACAAGGTTAACAAGAAAGAGAAGACCAGCTCCAATCGAACAATAAAAAAATTGCGAACTTATAAGAAGACCGCTTATCACAAGAGGCGGTAGAAGTGCTACAGCGGTCATAACACCAACAAGTGCCTCAGATACACCTCTTGTTACCGAGAGAGAGCCAGCGATACCACTAGAGAATGCTAAGATGACAAACATTAGATTTACTTCAGTTCTAGATAGTATCTCAGGACTACTAGGATCAACTTCAAATAATAACCCGAAGGAAAGACCAATGATAAAAGCGATAAAAAAACCTAAGAAACTAATAATAGCTGCTTTTCTAATGAGTTTTGAATCTGCAAGGGTAATACCAAGAGAAAGTGCCATACTTGGATGAAGCATAGGAGCTATCACCATTGAACCGATCACTACAGCCACATTATTATATAATATACCAATAGCTGCAACGATAGAAGCAAGAATAATCATAGCAAAAAACGTTTTTGAAAAAGAAGATACATCCCCACTTACATCATCATAGATTTCTTCAATACTTATTCTCTCTTTACCCTTTTCATCTTTATTCTTATCTTCCTTTTCTTCTTTGATCTCAGGACGAGGAAGCACTGCTTCAGCAGGAAGAATAATTACATTAAATATATCTGAATCAGAAAACTCTTTTTCAAGAATTTCAAGTACTGCATCTGTTTTATCCGCTGAAATCAATATTCTACTAAGAATTTCTTTTTTAGACTTTTTTTCCTCTTTAAAACTAATTATCTCAATGTCTTTCAATAATTTCCTAATATCTCTTTTTTTATCTTCAGGATGATAAACTTCTAACAATCTCAGAACCATTCTAAAATTATGTATAAAATAATTCATTAATTTACCTTTTGAAAATCAAACAAAAATGGAGTAGAGTCAAAGATTGTGAACGTTTTTACTATTAAAAAAATAAACAATAAATTTTACAAATATATTAAATAATTATGCAGGGGAAGGGATTTGTACCCATTTTCACCGGTGAATTTGTAATTTTTAAGGAGAGATACAAAAATATTGATCGTGAGCAGTCTTTTCTATTTTTTTTCGGGATTGTATTATGTTTTAAATCAATCTTGAAAAATCATCATAAACGTTTTTTCTGTGTCCAATGTATAATACAGTGACCTGTTCTTCATGGATATCTAATTCATAAATAACGCGATATTCACCTATTCGTAATCGGTAAAAATCTGAATGTTTCAATTTTTTTCCTTTTTTAGGATTGGAACGTAATTCTTTTATTTTTTGTTTTAAACGATGTTGTAGGTTTTTTTCAA